>WLOE01000070.1 GCA_009699465.1 Actinomycetota bacterium
AAATTGCCTGAACTAACGCCCGGTCCGCGGCTTTTGATGGGATACTCCCAACCATAACTGTGTAGCCGACCCTTCGTGGGGCGTATGCCCAAACGACGTCGAACATCACACTTCGCTTGCCTAGGAGAATCCTTATGAACACCTTGTCTTCAGATTTCAATGCTTACAACCTCGCCATGTTGCTGATTCGCCTGGCCATCGGACCAATGCTGTTTGTGCACGGCTACAACAAGGTGTTCGGTGCAGGTGGCCTCAAGGGCACAGCCGGTTGGTTTGAGTCCCTTGGCTTGAAGCCAGGTTGGGTTCATGCCCGCGTTGCTGCTGGCACCGAAATGGCAGTTGGCATTGCGATCACCATTGGTTTCCTCACTGGCTTGAGTGCCGCAGGCGTTGTTGGCCTCATGGTTGTGGCCATGTTGACCGACCACCGTGGCAAGGGTTACTTCGTTTTCAAGGGTGGCTGGGAGTACGTGCTCTACATCTTGTTGACTGCCTTGGCTCTGGCATCAGGTGGCTCAGGTGAATGGTCTGTGGACAATGCATTGAACATTGAAATGTTCGGTGTGAACTGGGCGATCATCGCTGCAGTCCTTGGCACGGGTGCGGCGTTGTTGATGCTTGCAACGTCATACCGACCAGTAAAGAAGTAACTACTGCGCGAGCTCAGCTCGCACCTGATCATTGTCTGCGCCGAGGGCTCGGGCTGTTCCTAGAACAGTTCGGGCCTTCGGCTTTTCTATTGGGCGAAAACCAAATTCAGTTTCTACAACCCACTTCCCTCCGACGAATGTTGGGTCAACTGATGGTGGGTCGGCGAAGGTTGCAGCAGCGACATTCGCTAACGCGATATCAACAAGATGCGTTCCACCACGTTTTGCCAGAGCCGCAGCTGCTGTAGCCGCATGAATACCCGTTAACGGGTCAGCGAGGGCATCAGCTACGGGAATGGGAATGCCATCGATCCAGCGCACAAGGCCAGCAGCCATTGCGGTGTCATCGCCAAAACCAATCCAGTGGGCTTCATCGCCAGTTGACCCATAGGCGCTGATTTGCAACCACACGCCATCCTCTCGATTGGCCAACCAGCGTTGCGGATCTAATCCAAGTGAGGTCAGACCGCGAGGACGAGCAGATGTGATCACGATGTCTGCGGAATTCACCAGAGCATGTAAGAAGTCGAGTGCATTCGGATCGAAGGACACTGACGATTGACCAGAGTGCAAGAGATCGTCAAAAGCAACAACACCCTCGCGACTTCCGTCCGGACGCTGAGCACTTTCAACACGCAAAACATGAGAACCAGCGCGCTGCAAAAGATTTCCACACAACGGACCCGCCCACAATGTTGATAAATCAATGACTCGTAAGCCTGTGAGCTCGCGAGCATGAGCGACCCCGGCGGATTCGATCGTCATCAAATCTTCAGTACGCACCGAAGTAATTTCGGCAGCGGGCATACCAAGTAAGCGACAACGATTCACCGCATCAACAGTAGATTGGGTGCGCGCCCAAGCATCGATACTGATCCATTCGTTGCTTGTAGCAGCACTGACAAGAGCTGGAACGGTTGCTAGATCAACTGGCCGAGCAAGTGAGAGCGCAAACCAACCATCAAGAGTTCGCACGGCACGGCAGTGCAGACCTAAAGTCCATGGAGCTTTCGGCAGCCAACCAGAAAGCGCTGCGCGTTCACCGAGAAGTTGTTCGCCGGTGAAACCCAATGGCCCAACCAAAGTTTCGAAGGCAAGTAAAGCTCCGCGCGCAGCCGTTGCTGCAAAACCATTGGGCATGAGTGGTTGATGCGGAGTTCCGGTAACAGCTACCGCGCCACTTCTCGCCCAATCTGCAAGAGGTGCGCTTTCAAATACAGATGCCGAAATGCGCTCCGTGCTTCCAGTCAATGTAAGTAATTGGTTTGCCCAATCTGCTGCATTAATTGATGGGAACAATGTCATCAATCAATCCCCAAGACAACGCTTCATGCGAAGAAAGTCTTGTGCCCGTCAGTACTAACCACAATGTGCGCCAACGACCAATGCGACGCGGAATACTGACGCAACCACCCGCACCTGGAATTAATCCCATGGCAAGTTCGGGCAAGAGGAATGTGGTTTCGGGATCGGCAATCACGCGCGAAGCGAATGCCGGTATTTCAACGCCTGCACCAATGCAGTTGCCGTGCATGTGCACAGTGGTGCGGTCGGCAAGCTGCGCTAGTTGCCACCCGGGGTGTTGTGTCAAACGAACAGCCCACGCAGTAGACACGTCAGGAGTTGTGCCGAACTCACGCAAGTCGCCGCCGTTACTAAAACATGGACCTTCTCCGGTGAGTAATACTTCAAGGGTTGGATCAGCAAGCGCAATTGCAAATGCTTCAACTAAGGCCGCTCGCATTGGTCCGTCAATTGCATTGAGTCGCAATTTTCGGTTCAGGCGAACGTTCAACGTATTGCCAGTGATTGATGTGAGTACTCGTTCGATTTCTAGCGAAGGTGCGACCTTTTTAGCAGTGCGCGTGCTCAACCAATCTGCGAATTCAGGACCGGCTAACAGCGTTGAGTAAGCAGCGGCTTCGGCGGCGATGGCGTCAGAGATTTCTAGTTGAGAGGTTTGTCGAAGTGTCGCGCCTAAGACCATTGCTGCACGGGTGCGAAGAGTCGCCGCAACGGCCAGGTGCTCCATAGCTTCATGGAGATCAACAACAGTGACGAACGCTGGGTCATCAATTGCTTGAGTTGTCAGGGTGAGATCCATTGACTGCGCAACTGTGCGGATTGCGGGAGTTGGATTCGACGTTACCCCAATAAAGAGACTGACGCGCCCATGGAGACTAGAGAAGTCAGCAGGAATTGACGTATCGAGGTCAATAAACCGAATCGCGTTTGTGACTGCCCCTTGTTCACTGATGTCGGGATACCAATCCCGTGCGGCAAGAACCGCTGTCAATGGTGTGAGCACGAGTGCAGGGTACGCGCAGGCAGCGCAAGGATAAAGAGAGATGTCTGATTTGTTATGGTATGCGAGTGATTGAATGAGACTTTTCATAACGAAATGGATACAAAATCTATTTAGGTCTATTCAGAACATTTAGTACGTGTTTATCTTCTGCCATCTCAAGTACATCTAGGTGCATTTGAGGCGTTGCACCCAATTGCGCAAGTCGCGCAGCTGGTCACTCTTTTCAGGAGTTCTACATGTCGGTTTCTTCAAATAAGCGCCGCAACTCGGCCTTCGTTGTTGGCGGCCTTGCTGCTGCAATGTTGGTTTCAGTTGCTGCTACTGGTGCGCAAGCTGCTCCAGCTGCAACCAATGCAGCTAAGAACGCAAAGTGCGCACCTGCAGATGGCGTAACCCCAACCACGATCACCCTTGGCTGGCTTGGACCAAAGACTGGCCCAGCTTCAGCAAACTACCTCGGTTCATCACAGGCTGCTCAGCTTCGTATTGACCAGGAAAACGCAAAGGGTGGCATCAACGGCCGCAAGCTCGTTATGAAGGTATATGACGATGCATCAAGCCCAACCACTCAGATTTCAGCAGCCAACCAGGCAATCCAGTCAGACAAGGTGTTCGGCCTGAACCTTCAGTCCTCAACCGTCTCAGCGTTCCCAACGCTGAAGGAAAACGGCATTCCTGTCACTGGCTTCAGCAACCAGGCCTTCAACTCTGACCGCAACGCATTCGCCGTTACCGGCGTGCCTGCAGTTCCAGGTGTTGGCTCACTTGCGCCAATCCAGAAGCTTCAGAGCATGGGCGTCACCAAGGTGGCAAACATTAACCACGCTTCAGCCGGTGCAACTGCTTCAGGTAACACGACTTCAGGTTTGTTGAAGTTGGTTCCTGGCATCGCTGAGTCACTTCGTATTGGTGATGAGCCACAGGGTGCACACGATGCAACTTCAACCGCTCTTCGCATCAAGAACTCAGGTTCAGATGGCGCGATCATCGTTGGCTACATCGAAGGCGGCATCTCCATTGCTCAGGCATTGAAGCAGCAGGGTGTCACGCTCAAGGGCATGAACATTGTTGGTCTTTCAGACCCAGCAGTGCTCAAGACCACCGGTACCGCACTTGACGGCGCCCTTGGTACGACCTACGGCACCACTCCAGTTGGTGTGAACAAGCCAGGTGTGCGTACCTACGCAAACGGCATGAAGGCTGCTGGCTTGAACCCTTACTCATCAGCAGCACCAATGGGTTACCTCGGTTCAGACCTGTTGATCCGCGGCATCAAGGAAGCTGGCCAATGCCCAACGCGTGCGTTGTTCATTGACAAGCTCCGTAACGTCTCCGGCTACACCGGTGGCGGCTTGGTTCCAGAACCAATCAGCTTCAAGCCAGGCTCAACGCCAAACGGCAACATGGCTGCATGCACCTGGTTCATGGTGGCAAAGGGCGATCAGCTCATTCCTGACGCAAAGCCAACCTGCAACGTCAAGTACGTCAACACCACAACTGGTGCAGTCGTACAGGGCTAATTGCTCGAACACAAAAATATTGGGTGGGTTGCGAAAGCAACCCACCCAATATCTATTTATGGAGCAATAAGGATGAATTCGTACATGTCGACTAAGTCAGGTCATATATCTCAAGTTTGATAACGAATTGGAAACACTTTGTTATCAAGTCTTTTCAAACGTTGTGCCGATGATGACTCTATTGACACCTTGCTGATTCGCAAGGAAGTTTGACTCAACTATGCAAGGTGCATAGTTGCTCACCTTTCGGGGAGTGTTGATGTCGGTTTCTTCAAACAAGCGCCGTAACTCGGCCTTCGTTGTGGGCGGCCTCGCCGCTGCAATGGTGGTGTCTGTTACGGCAACTGGTGTGCAAGCCGCACCAGCTGCTGCAAGCAATGCAGCTAAGAACGCAAAGTGTGCACCTGCAGACGGTGTCACCCCAACCACGATCAATCTTGGCTGGCTTGGACCAAAAACTGGTGCTGCATCAGCCAACTACATCGGTTCGTCACAGGCTGCTCAGCTTCGCGCTGATCAGGAAAACGCAAAGGGTGGCATTAACGGCCGCAAGATTGTTTTCAAGGTGTACGACGATGCTTCAAGCCCAACCACACAGATTTCGGCTGCGCAACAAGCGATCCAGTCAGACAAGGTGTTTGGTTTAACACTGCAGTCATCGACTGTTTCCGCTTTCCCTACCTTGAAAGAAAACAATATCCCGGTCACTGGATTCAACAACCAGGCATTTAATTCTGATCGCAATGCATTCGCGACCACTGGTGCGCCACCACCTCCAGGAATTGGCTCACTTCTGGTGATTCAGAAGCTTCAGAACATGGGCGTCACCAAGGTGGCAAACATCAACCACGCTTCCGCAGGTGCAACGATTTCGGGTAACACCACTTCAGGTTTGTTGAAGTTGGTTCCTGGCATCGCTGAGTCACTTCGCATTGCAGATGAACCACAAGGCACTCACGATGCAACAGCAACCGCTCTTCGCATCAAGAACTCAGGTTCTGACGGAGCGATCATCGTGGGCTTCATCGAAGGTGGCGTCTCCATTGCTCAGGCATTGAAGCAGCAAGGTGTCACCCTCAAGGGCATGAGCATTGTTGGTCTTTCTGATCCAGCAGTGCTGAAGTCCACCGGTACCGCACTTGACGGCGCTCTTGGCACCAACTACGGCACTGTGCCTGTTGGTGTTCCACGCGCAGCCGTTCGTACCTACGCAAACGGTATGAAGGCTGCTGGCTTGAACCCTTACTCCGCTGCAGCACCACAGGGTTACCTCGGTGTTGACCTGCTGATTCGGGGTATCAAGGAAGCTGGCCAGTGTCCAACCCGCGCCGTGTTCGTTGACAAGCTCCGCAATGTCACGAACTACACCGGCAATGGACTTGTGCCAGAAACCATCAGCTTCAAGCCAGGCTCAACGCCAAACGGCAACATGGCTGCATGCACCTGGTTCATGATCGCTAAGGGCGACCAGCTTGTTCCTGATGCAAAGCCAACCTGTGGCGCAAAGTACGTCAACACCACAACTGGTGCTGTTGTGCAGGGTTAATACCCAGCGTTACCGCACAGCGGGTGTCGAGCGAAAGCTCGGCACCCGCTGTTCATTTCATTCTGTGGATAGCGCACCATTGACCCGTGAAGTTGCATGCTGTTGTCACTGTCGGCTTGGTTACTGCACTAAGCCTTGCGGCATGTGGCGGTTCAGATGGAGATCAACAATCGAACAGTTCACTTTCGCCAGCACCCACTCGCACATGTACATCCGTTCCTGGCGTTTCTGACACGAGTATCCAGCTTGGTGTGGTCTTTCCAAAAACTGGAGCCGCTGCCTCAACATTTGCAAACTTTGATGCGGCTGCGCAATTACGCATCAATGAAATCAATGCTCTCGATGGCATCAATGGACGCACGGTTGTGTTGAATATTTATGATGACCGCAATGACGCCACAACGCAATTGAATGTCGCCAAGCAGGCGATGAAAGATGGAGTGTTTGGCATCATTGCTGCATCACAACAACAATCAATGTATCCAACATTGAAACAAGCCAACGTTCCGATAACTGGTGTACCTAATCTTCCGCCGTACGCATCAGACCTCAATGCCTTTGGTGTGACGGGCGCGTATTCAACTGGATATACGTCGACTGCTGCAGCCCAACGCTTTCGCAAAATCAAAGCGACATCGATTGCAACCGTAAGCTTGAAATCACCGGGCGCGCTTATTGCTGCGCAGGGTTTTGTTGCCACGTTGCCTTCACAAGCGCTGAAGCCAGCCCTACCGATTCAAACTGTGACATCGAGTTCTTCGAGTACTTTGACAATTGCCCAAGCGATCGTGAAAGCCAAGGCCGATGGCGTGAACGTCATCGCTCCTGTTGCTGTTGGACAGGCTCTAGCCAAGTCGCTGAAAAGTTTGGGCTCAGCGAACATCCCGGTGATGGTCAGTGGACTCATTGATCCGGCTACAGTTGTAGATGCTCGCGGAGTTCTCGACGGCGCGATAGGTGTTCCATATGGATTCGTCCCTCTGCAACTCAATACTCCCGAAGTAAAGAGGTATGTGGCAGGTATGGCAGCCGCAGGAGCAAATCCGTACTCTTCATTTGCGCCGCTTGGGTACATCGCAGCTGACCTGATGATTGCTGGACTCAGTGCAGCAGGCCAGTGCCCAACACGCGATGACTTCATCCGGATTGAGCGTGGGGTCACCGACTACACGGCCGGCAATATGTTGCCAGGGAAGATTTCATTTGCCCCAGGAGTGACCCCTGACGGTGATCCAGCCAAGTGCAGTTGGTTCATTACCGTGCGTGGAGATTCCTTACTGCCCGATACCGGCCCAACGTGTGGTCAACTGCTCAAAACGCAGTGAACATTTGTTCATTGCTGGGTATGACCACCGAGATAAATTCTGGTAAACAAATAGCTGCCACCAATTCGGCCGTTTCCCTTGACGGACCCTTGTGCTCTCCATAGGCTCGCGACCTCACCATCAGTAATGAATTGGGACAAAAGTGCCAGTACCCCGGCACTAGCACTCCCACGGTTGAGGGGGAATAGGCGCCATCCGCCAAAATCCCGAAAACGGCTTTTGCTCAGCCCACCATCGCTGATTGCCACCTTGTACGTTCCGAATCTGGCCCTCGCCAGAATCGGATTCGATCGGCCCTGACCAGGAGGACCCCAGGTGCTCAGTTTTGTAATTGCTGGCCTTGCCGTTGGCGCGCTCTATGCGATGTCAGCTATGGCATTGGTCATTACCTATAACGCTTCACGCGTCTTCAACTTCGCTCAAGGTGGCATGGCCTTCTTCCTGGCTTATTGCTTCTTCTTCTTGAGCAACCCAGATACAGGACTTGGCTGGAACTCATGGCTTTCCGCGGCACTTGTCGTGTTGATTGCCGGTCCACTCTTGGGCTTGTTCCTCTGGTGGATCCTCCTGGGAAAGCTGGGCAACCTTGCTCCGCTCACCAAGGTTGCCGTGATGATTGGCCTCCAGGTCGCACTCGTCGCTGTTACCACCTTGATTTTCGGTCACGAACCGGTGTACCTCGTGTATGGCCCGGTCGGTGAACCATCAGTAATCTTTTCTATCTTTGACGTGAACGTCTCCAACGAGCAGTTCATCATCATTATTACTGCTGCAATCGTGGCCCTTGGTGGCTACTGGGTTCTGAATAAGACCATGGCGGGTCTGGTCACTCGTGGTTCTGTGGACTCTGAACTCATGACCGTCCTCACGGGTACCAACCCAAAGTTCGTGATCGCATCCACTTGGGCGATTGGCACAGCAGTGGCGGGCCTCGCCGGCCTGATGGTGCTGCCAAAGGTGGGCTTGAGCCCGGGCGGTTTCGCAAACCTCATCGCAGCTTCGATGGCAGGCGCCGTTATTGGCAAGTTCACCAACTTGTGGCGGGCATTCTTCGGCGCGCTCTT
>WLOE01000071.1 GCA_009699465.1 Actinomycetota bacterium
AAGAATGCCTGCAGTGCCAACCACGGATTCCATCAACAAAGCAGCGATCGTTCCGGGGCCTTCAAATTGAATGACCTGCTCTAAGTGCGCGAGAGCGCGCTCTGATTCTTGTTCAGGCGTTGTTGCCCAAAAACTTGAGCGGTAGAGATACGGACCAAAGAAATGAACATGAGCATCCGCATACTCATTAGGCCAACGACGTGGATCACCCGTGGAAGCAATCGCTGCACCAGTGTTGCCGTGGTACGAACGGTAAAACGAGAGCACCTTGCGCTTACCCGTGTGAATACGTGCCATGCGGATCGCATTCTCGACAGCGTCCGCGCCACCATTCGTGAAGAAAACTTTATTGAGATGCGCAGGTGCCAGCGCGGTGATGCGCTGGGCAGCTTCGCCGCGCTTGTCATTTGCGTGATTTGGGCTGATCGTTGAAAGCACTGAAGCCTGATCAGTAATGGCCTGAATAACCTTCGGATGCTGATGGCCAATATTTACATTGACGAGCTGCGACGAAATATCCAAGAAGCGGTTACCGTCGTAATCCCACACCCAGCTACCTTCGGCGCCAGCAATTGTCATCGGTGCGAGTGTTGACTGAGCGCTCCATGAATGAAATACGTGCGCACGATCAAGGTCGTAGACGCGCTTGCCCTCTTGCGAATTCACAGTTGTTCAACTCCTTCCAACTGCAGCAGTTGCGAGGTTATGCGATCAAGTCGTGCAACGAAATTGTTGCATCGCGATCTTGGCCAACGCCGATTGCACTGATGCGAGTCCCAGAAATATCTTCAAGGAACTGCACATATGAGCGAGCGTTTGCTGGAAGATCTTCGAACGAACGAGCATTCGAGATGTCTTCAGTCCAGCCTGGAAGGTCTTCGTAGATTGGCTTTGCATGATGGAAGCCAGTCTGCGTCATTGGTAGCTCTTCCATACGGGTGCCATCTACGTCGTAGGCGACACAGACCGGAATGCGATCAAACCCAGTGAGCACGTCCAACTTGGTCAAGAAGGTGTCCGTCAAACCGTTAATACGTGTTGCGAACTTCGCAATCGGCGCATCGAACCAGCCACAGCGACGTGCGCGACCAGTTGTGGTGCCAACTTCGCCACCGATCGTGCGAAGGCGTTCGCCATCTGCATCAAGGAGCTCGGTTGGGAACGGGCCTGATCCCACGCGAGTGGTGTAGGCCTTCAGGATGCCGATCGTGCGGTCAATACGCGTTGGTCCGATTCCGCTACCAGTGCAAGCGCCTCCAGCAGTTGGGTTACTTGAGGTGACGAACGGGTAAGTACCGTGGTCAACGTCAAGCAGTGTTCCTTGACCACCTTCGAGCAGCACAACTTTCTTTGCATCAAGTGCCTTGTTCAAGATCAGCGCTGTATCGACTACATATGGTGCGAGAGCCTGCGCATATTCAAGAAGTGAATCCACAATCGCATCAACTTCAAGCGCACGACGGTTGTAAACCTTGACCAGCACCTGGTTCTTGCTGAGCAATGCACCTTCAACCTTTTGACGAAGGATTGATTCATCAAACAAGTCTTGAATGCGGATACCGATGCGCGAAATTTTGTCGGCATAGGTTGGTCCGATGCCGCGACCCGTTGTGCCGATCTTTGAATTACCGAGGAATCGCTCAGACACCTTGTCGAGAGTCACGTGATACGGCGTGATCAAGTGCGCGTTAGCGCTGATCAACAGTTTTGAAGTATCGACATTGCGCTCATTGAGTCCACGCATTTCCTGGAGCAATACAGCAGGGTCGATGACGACACCGTTGCCGATTACTGGAATGACCTCGGGTGTGAGGATGCCACTTGGTAGGAGATGAAGGGCGAACTTCTGATCACCAATAACTACGGTGTGACCCGCGTTGTTGCCGCCTTGGTAGCGGACGACGTAATCAACGCGACCCCCAAGGAGATCGGTTGCTTTACCTTTACCTTCGTCTCCCCATTGGGAACCGAGCAAAATGATCGCAGGCACGTTGGGAAAGGTTACCCGTGTCGGCAGATTTCCCCTATTCGGCAAGGTTTTAGGTCATGATGGAACTGAAATTCCCTCACGAATGGGCGGAAATCCGTGCGAATTGACCACTTTGCTCTCTGGGTCCAAGACCTTGAATTCATGAGAGATTTTTATGCCACCTGGTTCAACGCTGCTTCATCGAAGCAGTACGAAAACCCAATCAAGGGTTTCGCGTCATACTTCCTCACCTTTCCCGACGGAGGAAGGCTCGAAATCATGAGCCGCATTGATGTTGATCAGCGCCCCACTCATGAAGTCTTGGGGTACTGCCATCTATCTATGAGTGTTGGTGGAGAACACCGAGTGGACGAACTCAGTTCTCAGATGCAAGCCAGCGGATTGCACATTATCGACGGGCCTCGTCGAACCGGAGATGGGTATTACGAAGCAGTGGTACTTGACCCTGAAGGTAATCGAATTGAATTGACTGCATAACTTCAGGCGCTAGAACCAAAATCGGTGATTGACTACGGCTATGAGCCAAGAAATAGGTGTCATCCTGCTGGGCTATGGGCTTGCAGGAAAGGTTTTTCACGGTCCACTTATTAAGGCAACTGATGGGCTGCGAATCGATGCCGTTGTCACAAATAATGCTGAACGTATAGAGCAAGTTCGCCAAGATTTTCCGAGAGCAAAAATTTATCCCACAACTGATGCCGCGCTAAGTGAGTGCACGGACTCATCAGTGGTCGTTGTTGCCAACGCCAATCGTGCTCACGTAACGGATGCAACCAAGGCCATGGATTCGGGACGACATGTTGTTGTAGATAAGCCACTGGCAGGCTCGGAAGCCGAAGCGCTCCTCCTTGCCAAAACCGCTAGTACACGGGGCGTGCAGCTACACACATTCCAGAATCGACGCTGGGATTCAGATTTTCTGACCCTGCTCAGTTTCAAAGAAACGGGCGAGTTGGGAACGTTGCATCGTTTCGAATCAAGATTTGAACGGTTGCGCACAATTCCTAAAGGAAACTGGCGTGAGTTGGCAGCTCCAGAAGAATTGGGTGGGGTGCTGCTCGATTTCGGTGCACACCTGGTTGATCAAGCACTTGAACTTCTCGGACCTGTGACTTGTGTCGATGCATATGCGCGGTCAATTCGTCAGAGCGACGGTGCAGATGACGATATGCAAATCATTTTGACGCACGCAAACGGCGCTGTGAGCCTTCTCATCGGAAGTCAAGTGTCAGCTTTCCCAGATCCACGCTTCATGCTGCTGGGTTCGCACGGCGCAATTCGCATTGCACAGGGAGATTCACAAGAATCACTTCTTCGTGCCGGAGCCATACCGAATGCAGGTGACTGGGGAACCGAAACCATTACGGCTGAAGTCTCAATCGGCCATGCCGACGGCACGATGAGTAGTCGCCACCTTCCTCTGTCACGTGGGCTTTGGCCTGATTTTTACGCAGCCGTTCGCGATTCAATCCTCCATAACGCACCCGCGCCGGTCCCCCTTAACGATGTCATCGCCAACCTTCGAGTACTTGATGCAGCGCGTACATCCGCAAGTACTAGCCAGCGAGTTCATCTCGATTCCGCGGCAAGTCACGAATAACTCGCCATGAAACTTCTTGGATAAGAGGCCGCTCGGGAGAAACAACAAACACGGGCCCAATAAGGGCATCGTTGACGCCATTTGGCGGCCCTGTTTGCGGCTCAATGCACATGAAGTTTGGTTCTTTGTCGTACACCACAAACCATTCGTGTGACTGATGTATTTCCATTGAAAGAGCATCGCCCCAGCGAATAACTGCTGTTTGAGAAGGAACATAAAATGCATCATCGAATATCCCTGAAGTTTCAGGTTTGTCTATGAATCTTCCACTCAATTCAAATGAGTCATCACGTTCCGCTACACGGCACCCAGGGAGTTGCCAATGCGCCTGACCAAACTGATTCGTTTGACAAAACCATGGATGAAATCCAGTGACGACTGGAAACTCATACGCGTCACTGCTCACCTGGATGGTCGTCATCAACTGTTGCCCATGAAGGCGCCAAATCACTTCGATGACACCTTCCCAAGGCCACGTTTCTCCAAATTTGCAACTTAACTTGCACGAACTTTCTGATTGCTCAACAACTTGCCACTGTTGAAAATACGTAGTTCCGTGAAGTGCCCACTGCTGATACGTGGGAGGCAGCTCGTGCAAAGAATCTTGAAACTTCAGGCTATTTGCATTAAGCCTGCCGGCCCACGGACCCATCGGGTACATCCCGTATTCAACAGGATGATCAGACTTCGATGCCAAAAGCTCGACATCATCAACTTTCCAAGATACCGCTCGGCCTCCAAGGGTCGGTTCTAAAACGAGAACCTGATGACCTGCACGTAGGGTGATGCTTTGATTCATGTTTACGACGCAACGAAAGTGCTTGATTCACTCAGTGTCTCAAGCGGACTGTTGAGCAATGGTGCAAACGCTGACTCGCTGGCTCCAATGAGTGTGCTGTCATCACGAAGACTTGCGACTGTGACCATTACTTGATCCCGTGAAGCACGAAGAGCATTCATCAATTCATGTGAAACAATATTTTCAACGGCTGGATAAATCTGGCCTAAGTGACCACCCAAGACAATCACTTCTGGGTTAAAAATGTTGACGAGATTCACAAGCCCGATACCTAACCAACGCCCGACAGAGTCCAAACGTTGTTGAACCTCATCATCTCCGCTGCTCACCACATCAAGCACATCTTGAACTTGACCATAGCTTTCGGCGTCAGAAATACAATTCAGAATTGATGCCCGCCCAATGACAGTCTCCCAGCAGCCGCGCGAACCACATCGGCATTTTGTGCCCATCGGGTTTACGACCATGTGTCCAACTTCGCCGCCGAACCCACCAGCCCCAGACATAAGTTCGCCGTTCAGGATTACCCCACCGCCAATACCTACTTCACCCGAGAGATAGATAACGTTTCGTGCTGCAACCGCGCGGCCGCGAGTGTGTTCAGCCAAAACACCTAGATCAGCGTCATTGCTCACAAATATCGGTGGAATTTCACCGAACTCTTCTTGCATGCTGGTTCTGATGAGCTGCTCAAAAGGCACATCTACCCAGCCCAGGTTCGGTGCCTGCGAGACCATCCCAGATTTTGCATTCACGATTCCGGGCACGCCAATGCCCGTTCCTACCCAAATGGTTTCCTCTGGAACACACTCAAGTAATTCATGAGTCATATCGAGTATCTGTTGAATGGAAACCTTTGGAGCAGAAGCCGATTGCGATCTCGCGCGCTCAACACGCTCAATCATGTCTCCGCCAAGGCCCATGACTGAACCGACTGTTCGATCTACTCTGAAATCAAACGCTAATACGACTGCAGAACGTGGCTGAACAGCAACTACCAGCGAGGGGCGCCCGACGCCTACTGAAGCGCCTGGTTGCTCAACAACGAGTCCTTGCTCGGCAAGTTCATTGACGAGAGCCCCGACGGTACTTCGGTTAAGCCCGGTCAATGCAACAAGTTCAGATCGACTTACGGCACCGCCAAGATGCAAGCGTCGAAGAACTGTCGCCAAGTTATGCCGACGAACTTCATCCTGGGATGCGGCGAGAGAGATTCTCATGGGGGCAGAAGGCTATCCCGCTGACGTTCGCTTACGTGAGATGGCATCAACACTTGCTGCGACAAGGAGAACGCCACCCGTCACGACGAACTGAATACCTGACTGCTGAGTTACCAGTGGCAATCCATTCGCAATGACTGCAACCACAAGCCCGCCAATCACAGCGTCGATAACGCGACCTCGACCACCGAACAATGATGTGCCGCCGATCACGGCTGCACCTACCGCAAAGAGCAAGGTTTGAGCACCGCCAGTAGTCGGCGATACCGAGTTGTCTCGCGAAGCCAACAACACTCCGGCGATTGCGGCCATGAATGAACAGATCATGAAACTACTAATTTTGATCGCTGAAACACTTATACCTGCGCGGCGAGCAGCTTCTGAATTTCCACCAACTGCATAAATGTGGCGCCCATACGCTGTACGACCGAGAACGAAGGTGCCGATCACTAGTAGAACAAGGATGACGACAACGGCCCACGGCACGCCTTGGATCACTGGGATACAGCCAACCGGCTTATTTACAGCTCCCAACTCAACGCAAGTCTGACGACCTGGGCGAACCACCTGCCGTTGCATGTTCAGCAGGTACACCGCAACACCAAGCATGATTCCCAGTGAAAGAACCTTTGCTACCCATACTGAGGTTGACGAGCCAGTGAGACCAATCGCCTTGCGACGCATGATGGCTCGTAATGAGATCAGCGCATATCCACCGACAACAATGAACCACAACAGCCATCCGCCCCACACCGGCATGTTCTTATTCATGACCGCAAGCAGAACATCGCTCTGAATCGGAATAGTTCCGCCTTCACCAATGATCAGCAGCATGATGCCTTGCAAACCAAGGAATGCCGCAAGCGTCACTACAAAAGAAGGGATTCCTAACCGGGCCACAAGTACACCGATGAATAAACCAATTGCAAGACCAGTGACGAGGGCGGCTAACAACGCCAGCGGCCAGATCCACCCTTGGTTTGTCAATGTCACGCCTAACACAGCTGCGCTCGTACCTGCAGCGAACCCTGCTGAAAGGTCAATTTCTCCCAGAAGGAGTACAAAAACCAAGCCCATCGCAAGGACGATGATTGCCGTTCCTTGGTTCAGCAAGTTTGCAAAATTCAACGCAGTGAAAAACGTGTCACCTTCAAGAATGCTGAACAGAGCAACGAGAGCGATCAGGCCTAATACCGCCGGGAGCGAGCCTACGTCGCCACCACGGACGCGTCGTGAATAGTCCCTCAGAGCATTGCTGATTCCCCCAGTATCACCAGCTTCTGGAACATCAACGTCAGTTGTCTGAGTGCTCATACTGTTGTTCCGTTCAGTACTTCTGGGTGGAGTCCCATGTCACCGCTTCTGCCCGTAGTGATGAGTTCAACGATTTGGCTGTGGGTAAGGTGCTGCGCTTGTACCTGCGCGGCCATGTTGCCAAGATACAAGCAAGCAACATTGTCGGAGACACGAAGCACGTCATTCATATTGTGCGAAATAATGATGACGGCGAGTCCGTTATCGGCAAGACGACGGACAAGATTGAGAACTTGTTCTGTTTGCGCAACGCCAAGTGCAGCGGTTGGTTCATCAAGAATTACGACTTTGGAGTTCCACAGCACAGCACGAGCGATAGCCACAGTCTGACGCTGGCCACCCGAAAGGCTCGACACCTGCTGTCGTACTGATTTCAGTGTTCGCACTGATAACCCGGCGAGCGTCTCTTTCGCGCGTCGCTCCATGGTTATTTCGTCGAGAACGATTCCTTTGCTTTGTTCTCGACCGAGAAACATGTTGTGAACAACATCGAGATTGTCACACAGTGCGAGATCTTGATACACCACTTCAATGCCTAATGCATTTGCTTGGCGTGGCTCAGAAACGTGAACAGGCTTTCCTTCGAATAGGTACTCACCCGAATCAAATGGATAAATACCCGCAATGCCTTTTACCAACGTGCTCTTGCCAGCACCGTTGTCACCTACGAGAGAGGTGACTTGACCTGGGTAAATCGAGAGGTCAACGTTCTTCAGGACCTGCACTGGTCCAAAGCCCTTGTTGACGCCTTTGAGTTCCAAGATTGGGACTTGGTCGGACATCTACTGCCTCTCGTGTGATTGCGCTATCTCGCAGCACTGTGTATCAAAGATTTGATGAAGTGTGGGGCTGATACATCGACTCAGCCCCACACTTCATTTTTTGCTAGTTACTGCTGTTGTTACTGAACGCCATACTTGGTGCAGGCTTCCTTCAACTTGGCAGTGGTGCAAATCTTTGCCGCAGTGGTGAATCCATCTGCAACAACATCCTTCACGTTCTCAGGGAAAATTGCCTGAGGGATGAGAAGAACTGACTTGACCGACGTGCCAGCAGTGCTGTCAGCGGTTGATCCAGTTGCAAGTGCATCTGCTGCAGCGGTGTCACCGTTGCTCAGGGCGATTGCAAGCTTTGCACCAGCTTCTGCTTCGGCCTTGATCGCCTTGTAGACGGTCATGCACTGAGTTCCAAGAAGAACGCGCTGCAAACCTTCATCAGTCGCATCTTGTCCAGTTACAGGA
>WLOE01000072.1 GCA_009699465.1 Actinomycetota bacterium
CCAAAGCAGACGGACTGGAATGCAACAACGAATGCCGTATTGGCGCTCAGTTCAGCGAAAATCGCAAAAGCTGCAATTGATGCCGGCGTTGCAGCCCTTCAAAAAAATGTTGATGCGTACACAGGTAGTGGCGACAAGTTCAAAGCCGCTGCAAGTGGGGGTTTGATTTTGGTTGCAGATGCGACCGGGCTTAATCCATCGGCATTTGGAACTAAGAAAACCGACCTCGTCACTCAATTACTCAATTCAGTGACGAAGTAACCGATCACTATGATGAAGGTACGCCAACGAGTTGCCAGCATTCTTGTGCTCGCGCTCGTTGGCGTGCTCACGAGTTTTTTCACAGCTTCCACTGCTCAGGCAGCCTCGTATCGGTACTGGACTTATTGGACTACCAATAACGGCGTATGGGAATTTCGCCAGATTGGACCGGCGGCAAACATCCCCGCAGATGGTGCTGTTGAAGGTTGGAAGTTTGCCATTTCGTCGCTGAACGGTGATGAGCAAGCCAAACCAGCGTTTACTTCTGCCAATGCTTTCCAAGTGATTTGCGGATCAACTCCTGCGTTGCCAAATAAAAAGCGCGTGGCCCTTGTTGTTGATCCAGGTAGTTCGCAGGTTGCACCGCAAGGTGAGAAACCTGGATTACTCATGAGCACCTGCGTGCAAATTGAAACCAACGCCACTGGTTACAACATCTTGCGAAGTGTGATGCCGGTTCGCACATCAAACGGATTTATCTGCGGCATTAATGGCTACCCAACTATCGAATGTGCCGACGTCGTTGATGACGCCACGACAGCAATGGACCCCTCCGCAACCCAAACGCCGAAATCCGCTCCCACTTCCAACCCGCTACCTGTTGTGATCGTGGCGTTGGTACTGAGCGTTGGCGGCGGTTTGCTCTGGCAATTGCGTAGGCGAAAGTGAAAGCGGCATTCCAGATTGGCAATAACGCTTCCACTCGCTGGCTCCATCCCGGAGCCTGGTGGGTATGGGCACTTGGACTTGCTACCGCCGCCAGCCGAACCTTAAATCCCTTGTTGCTGGTATTGATTATTGTCGTTGCGGCGCTTGTTGTGCACGCACGTAAGCCTGATGCACCTTGGGCCCGATCGTTCATCTTCTTCGTCAAGCTTGGTATCGCCATCATTGTTATTCGGGTTATGGTGCAAGTGCTCTTTGGTGCAGCCATTGGCGAAACAACACTCTTCAATTTGCCCAGCGTGACCCTGCCTGAATGGATGGCTGGCGTTCGCTTGGGCGGTCCCGTCACGCTCGAAAGCATCTTGATGGCTTTCTATGATGGTCTTCGCTTGGCCACGATCATCATTTGTATCGGTGCCGCTAATTCACTTGCTTCGCCAAGTCGGCTACTGAAATCAGTACCTGCGGCGCTCTATGAAATTGGAGTAAGCGTTGTTGTTGCGTTGACCTTTACCCCGAAGTTGGTTGCAGATGTATCTCGCGTCCAAGCCGCTCGCCATTTGCGTGGTCGCGTCACTCGAGGCCCTCGAGCAATCGCAGGGGCTGCCATGCCAGTCCTTGAGGGCGCACTTGAAGGTTCAATCACGTTGGCAGCGGCAATGGACTCACGTGGCTATGGGAGACGCAATGACATGGGAGTGAAAGCTCAGCGGACTACGTCAACCCTGCTTGCCGTTGGGTTGATTGCGGCATGTATCGGTACCTACGGCCTCGTGGCAGCTACTTCACCCATGCTGCTCAGCGCACCGATGTTGATTATTGGCGTGGGAGCAAGCTTGGTTGCCATCACTCGCTCAGCGCAATCAGCAGTGCGTACCCGTTATCGTCCAGATCCTTGGTGGATACCCGAATGGCTCGTAGCTATCGCTGGGATTTTTATTGCTGGCACATTCATCATCAGCATGTGGATATCGCCGCTGGCAATGGAAACTCAGGTTGACCCAGCGATGTGGCCAGCGCTCCCACTGTTGCCACTCATTGGGCTCGTAATTGCGGCAACACCTGTACTGACCGCACCGCCAATTCCGCGCACCTATGGTGAGTCACCACACATAACACCTCAACCATTTGAGGTGGCCGCATGATTCGCTTCGAGAATGTTTCGGTCACCTACGATGGTGAAACCACTCCCATACTTCGCAATATTGATCTCGAACTCTTCGAGGGCGAAATGGTGCTGGTAGTTGGAAGAACCGGAAGCGGAAAAACCACATTCTTGCAAACGATTAATGGGCTCATGCCCCACTTCACTGGTGGCACGTTGAGCGGTCGGGTCACCATCGATGATCGTGATACCCAAACCAATCCACCTCGCGAGCTTGCCGATCTTGTTGGCGTTGTTGCACAAGATCCGGCACGTGGGTTTGTCGCTGACACAGTTGAAGAAGAGCTTGCCTTTGGCATGGAATGCCTGGGGCTGGCACCTGAAGTCATGCGGCGTCGCGTTGAAGAAACCCTTGATCTTCTTGGTTTGAATGATCTTCGCTATCGGCCGCTCATGACGCTATCTGCTGGCCAGCAACAACGCGTGGCTATTGGCGCTGTACTCACCTCGCACCCAAAGGTGTTAGTCCTTGACGAACCAACCTCTGCCCTAGATCCGGGAGCTGCGGAAGAAATTCTTGCTGCGCTTCAACGCCTTGTTCACGACCTAGGTATCACAGTTGTGATGGCCGAGCATCGACTTGAACGCGTAGTGCAATATGTCGATCGAGTGATCGTCGTGCCCGGCAATGCCGCACCACTCATTGTTGGCACACCGCAAGAGGTAATGCGCACTGCGCCTATCGCGCCACCTGTTGTTGAGCTGGGTCGAGTTGCTGGTTGGAATCCGCTTCCACTGAGTGTTCGCGATGCCCGTCGCGTTGCTGGCCCTTTACGCACCTTGCTCATCGATCAAATTCCACCTGTCCGAAGTAATGAGAGCACTCAAGATTCTGAAGTTCTCTCTGAAGCACAGCAATTAACTATTCAATATGGCCAACACACTGCGCTGAAAGCCGTATCACTGGCCATTCGTAGCGGCGAAGTCGTGGCACTCATGGGAAGAAATGGTGCAGGAAAGTCAACGTTGCTCAATGCGATGGTCGGCCTTCGCTTTGCGAGCTCAGGTTCAATCACGACGCACGGCAAGGATCCAAGAACGCTGAAGGGTGTTGAACTCCTCAACAGCGTCGGATTGGTCCCACAATCCCCTGGCGATCTCCTTGAGGCCACCAGCGTTGGCGATGAATGCAAGGCGGCCGATCGCGATGCCAATGTTGAGTCAGGCACTACGCGTGCACTCTTGGATTTATTGGCTCCAGAGATTGATCATGCGACTCACCCACGCGATCTGTCTGAGGGGCAACGGCTCCTTCTTGCTCTCGTGATCGTGTTGGCAGCTCGCCCACCCCTACTTCTCCTAGACGAACCAACTCGCGGTTTGGATTACCCCACCAAGATTCGTCTGGTTGACGCGCTGCGCAATCTTGCACTTGCCGGTCACGCCATCATTTTGGCTACCCACGATGTAGAGCTCGCAGCTGAAGTCGCAACAAGAGTCATCGTGCTGGCCGAAGGGGAAGTCGTTGCAGACGGACCCACCGCTGATGTTGTCGTTGCTTCGCCAATGTTCGCTCCACAAATTGCAAAGGTGATGGCGCCTTACCCATGGCTCACTGTCACCGATGTAGTGAACACAATCGGTCCCTTGATTCTGCGCAGCCATGCACCGATTAGCGGGGATGCGCTCACATGACCCCCGCCGTACGCATTGGCAAGCGCTCGTTATTTGCAATTCTGGCCACCACCATCGTTGGCATCGTCGCGTTTGGGTGGCCTTTGATTGCATCCCCTGAATCTGACGCGGTGGCACATTCAACGGATGCGCCATGGCTGTTTGTCATTGTGGTTCCGCTATTGCTCGCGGTGGTGCTCGCACAATTCACCGATGGCGGTATGGATGCCAAAGCCATCGCCGTGCTCGGTGTGCTCGCCGCAGTGGTGTCTGCCCTGCGCCCTCTTGGCGGGGGCACTGCAGGTCTTGAACCAATCTGGGTGATCTTGGTACTGGGCGGCCGAGCACTTGGACCTGGTTTTGGTTTCAGCCTCGGAGCGGTTTCCCTATTTTCATCTGCACTCCTGACCGGCGGAGTGGGCCCATGGCTACCCTTTCAGATGCTGGGCGCAGCATGGGTAGGACTTGGCGCGGGACTCCTTCCCAAAGCAACCGGACGAACTGAAATTTACCTACTGGCCGCGTACGGTGCAGTTGCAGCTTTTGCGTACGGACTTTTGCTCAACTTGTGGTTTTGGCCATTCACTGCCGGCCTACCCAGCGCAATTGCTTTTGTTCCTGGCGCACCCCTTGCCGAGAATTTTTCTGCTTGGTTGCACTTCACTGTGCTCACCAGCCTTGGTTACGACATTCCACGCGCAATACTCACTGTGGTGTTGATCTTTGCTGCCGGACCAACCATCCTGACTGCACTTCGTCGCGTGAGTCGCAAGGCACGCTTCGGCGCAATCCCTACATTTGAATCGGTGACTCCATGAAGGTCCAACTCTTAGGCACTGGATCTGCCGATGGCTGGCCAAACCCATTTTGTGAATGTGAGAGTTGCTCCACCCAACGCGTAACCGGCAATGCTCGGGCATCAAGTGCAGCCTTGATTGATGACGTCGTACTCATCGACTGGGGACCAAACCTCAGTCACGTAGCGAGCCTGCATGGTGTATCGATGCGCAATGTTCAACACATCTTTTTCACCCACGGTCATCCCGATCACCTCGCTCCAGATTTTCTCCTCTGGCGCTCGTGGATTTCGGAGTTGAGCACCCTGCATATTTGGGGCCCACCTATGGCGATTGCTCGCTTTGAACACTGGGTCATTGATGACGCGCCAGTTTCCTTCCACGTCGTAACACCGGGCGATGAATGCATTGCCCGAACGGCAGCAGGCAATATTGTGGTGCAGGTTCTTGAAGCTGCCCACGGACATGGCAATGGCGATGTGTTTGCTGATGAAGCAGTGCTGTACGACATCACAGGAGCTGATGGCGATCGATTGCTCTACGCAACCGACACAGGGCCATTGAAGGCTTACACGATTTCCGATGTTGCCGATCGCGAATTCAATGTCGTGTTAATTGAAGAGACCTTCGGCTTTACAACCGATCACAACACAGGCCATCTCGACCTCGCTTCCCTGCCCAAAACTCTCGCACAACTTCGCGAAGCCAAAGCCATCACAGACTCAACGGATGTCATTGCCTTTCATCTCAGTCACCACAATCCACCTGCTCAAGAACTTGCGATCGAGCTCGCAAAGAGCAACATTCGCCTTGTTGACGATGGTGCGATTATCAATACTCGCGAAACCCGATCGAAGAAATTATTTGTTCTTGGTGGCGCGCGCTCAGGTAAATCAACTTACGCCGAACAACAGGCAATGAACTACTCAATGGTTACCTATGTTGCGACGGGTGGAACGCGACAAGATGATTCCGAATGGCTTACCCGAGTTTCACTCCACCAAGCTAGGCGCCCTCAGCACTGGTCAACGGTTGAATCAACGGATCTTGTGGATGTGATTGCGAGTGCGTCATCACCACTTCTCATTGACTGCCTCACCATGTGGCTTACAGCAAAACTCGATGAAGCAGATGCGTGGAACGAAGACAACAATATTCATGAAGATGCACTCCAAACGGTGAATAATCAGATCGATGTTGTCGTTGACGCGATTCAACAGTCACCTGTTGACCTCATCATTGTGAGCAATGAAGTGGGTCAAGGAATCGTTCCTGAAACACGGTCGGGTCGCCTCTTTCGAGATCTCATGGGCGTTGTCAACACTCGTATTGCTGCAAGTTGCAGCGAAGCTGTGTTTATCGCAGCGGGTCGCGCACTCCCTCTGGCTGTCATCGCACCACTCTTAACAAAGGAATCATTGTGAGTGAGCTCCCAAAGGTTGAACTTCCTAGCGAAGCAATGCGTGAAGCAGCATTTGCTCGCCAGCTTCGACTCACCAAACCAACCGGAGCCCTTGGTCTTCTTGAACCAATGAGTGCCTGGGCTGCTGCGGTTCAGGGGCAGTGCCCGCCGCAGCAATTTCGTCAACCGACCGTGGTGGTGTTCGCTGGAGACCATGGGGTTGCTCGCACTTCTGGAACCTCTGCCTACCCGCCAGAAGTAACCGCGCAAATGGTGCTGAACTTCATTCATGGAGGTGCGGCGGTCAATGTGTTCGCGCGACAAGTAGGAGCAACCGTTCGAGTGGTTGACGTGAGTGTTGATTGCGATCCAACGTATCTCGATGCAAGCGCGCCTGCAGTCACAGCACGCCGCATTCGTCGAGCAAGTGGCTCAATTGATCGGGAGGATGCACTCACTTTCGAAGAAGCCCAGAAAGCTTTTGATCTTGGACGCGCAATAGCCGATGAAGAGATCGATGGCGGTGCAGATCTCCTCATCCCAGGAGATATGGGAATTGGCAACACCACACCCGCCGCCACCCTCATTGGATTACTCACCAACCTTGATGCAGCGAAAGTCACTGGACTAGGCACCGGGATTGATGATGCAACATGGATGCGCAAGTGCGCAGCAGTACGTGATGCGATGCGGCGCGGACGTGCGGTGCTCGCTGAACCAATCGCATTGTTGGCTGCAGTGGGTGGTGCTGACTTTGCGGCGATGACTGGATTCATCTTGCAAGCCGCCATTCGCAAGACTCCCGTCATTCTCGATGGAACAATTTCCGGCGCGTGCGCAATGGTTGCTGATCGAATGGACTTCCGAGCAAAGCAATGGTGGCTTGCAGGTCATCAATCAACAGAGCCCGCTCATCGTGCAGCCCTGCATCACCTTGATCTTGACCCAGTACTTGATTACGAACTTCGCTTGGGCGAAGGCACCGGAGCAGTACTCGCACTGCCGATCGTTCAGGCATCTATAGCAATCTTGAGTGACATGGCGACCTTCGATGAAGCTGGCGTGAGCGATAAAGATGCCTAATGCTTTGCGATTAGCCCTCGGCACGTTTACCCGCATCCCTGTTCCGCCCCCAACATCAGTAGATAGATCTGTTGCTGGTCAAGCGATCGCCCTTGCACCATTCACCGCAGCAGTGCTCGCTCTTATCTGCGCAATTCCGTTGTTGTTTGTGTACACAGATGCGCCTCATCTGCTCCTCGCAGTCTTGAGTATTGCCCTGCTCACATGGCTTACCCGCGGCATGCATCTTGATGGTCTAGCTGACGTCGCCGATGGCCTTGGTAGCAATAAACCACCGAGTCTTGCCCTGGAAATTGCCCGCAAGTCAGATATCGGCCCTTTTGGCGTCATCACGTTGGTACTTGTCCTTGCACTTCAAATTGTTGCACTCACCGCCTGCCTTGATCATGGCAACGGGTTTCTTGCATTTGCCATCGCAATGTTTGTGAGTCGGACAGCGCTCACGTGGGGTTGCATCAAAGGCTGGCCTGCAGCACGAGACGAAGGCCTCGGAGCAATGGTTGCGCAAAGTACGCCGATTGCTGTTCCCATCATTTGGACAGTCATGGCGCTCGTTGGGAGCTATCTCGCCTTTGGATTCGCAGGGGCGGGCGCAACTACGCTTGGAGTCATCAGCGCGATTGCGCTGCTCAACATCACCAATCGTCGGTTCGGCGGAGTTACCGGCGATGTATTCGGCGCTGTAATCGAAGTGTCGATGACAACAGCCTTGGTTGTGCTTGCGTTAGCGAACTGAAGACTCCACAAACGGAACTTTCACCACAGCAAAACGAATCGCTTTGCCCCGCACATCGATAAGAACTTCGCTGCCGACTTCAAGATCAGCATTCAACAATGCAAGTGCGATCCCCTGCTTCAAGCTTGGCGAGAATGTGCCACTGGTGATATCACCAACGACTTCGCCAGCGAGCTCTGCGTCATCTGTCGCGTAGGCGTGCATGTGCGCGCGTGGAATACCGCGCTCAACTGCTTGAAGTCCACGAAGCTTGCGCTTTGGCCCAGCTTCACGTTGCATTACTAAAACATCTCGGCCATGAAACGCTGGCTTGTCCCAACCCACAGCCCAACCAAGCCCTGCCTCAACAGGTGAAATATCTTGCGCGATGTCTTGGCCATGTAATGGGTAGCCCATTTCAAGACGAAGAGTGTCTCGAGCACCAAGGCCCA
>WLOE01000073.1 GCA_009699465.1 Actinomycetota bacterium
AGTACGTGGTGATGGTTGTCATGCTTCACATCATGTAATTCTGTTCAGGTTGTGCCCCGAGAGAGATTTGAACTCTCACTGGACCGATTTTGAGTCGGCTCCCTCTGCCGGTTGGGGTACCGGGGCGTACAGAGAACTGTACCGGTTCGGACTGGGAAGGGCTCTAGGGTACCGGTGTGGGAGAAAATCAGGTCCGAGTGCTGGTGGCTGAAGACGAAGCACTGATTCGGATGGATCTTGTCGAAATGCTTGCGGAATTGGGTTACCTGGTTGTCGGTCAGGCAATACATGGCGAGGCGGCGGTGGAACTAGCGGTCACACTTAATCCCGATGTCGTGCTGATGGACGTGGCTATGCCCGTTCGCGATGGCCTGTCGGCTGCTGCGGAAATCATTACTTCTCGAATTGCGCCAGTAGTGATGGTCACTGCTTTTAGTGAACGCGACACAGTGGCAAATGCCGCAGCCTCAGGTGCGCTTGGATTCATTGTCAAACCATTCAATCGAGCCGACCTTAGCCCTGCCATTGAGGTAGCGATTGCACAATGGCATCAGTTGCTAGAGCTCGAGCATCATATTGATGGACTTGAGGCACGCATGCGATCCAGAAATTCTGTAGAAGAAGCTAAGGACTGGCTACAACAGGAACATGGTCTAGACGAGCCTGCGGCATTCGCACTCTTGCGCAAGAAAGCTATGGATGGACGCATCACACTCGCTGAAGCGGCGGCCGAAACATTGAAGTCTTCAAAACTCTGAAAGCAGTGCACAACTTGATCGCCGTTGCGAGATCAGACCCATAAGATCAGGCTATGTCTGCTGGACGGTTAATGCTGCTCGATGGGCACTCGCTTGCATATCGAGCCTTCTTCGCCCTTCCAGTTGAAAATTTTTCGACAACAACTGGACAACCAACCAACGCCGTATATGGCTTCACATCAATGCTCGTGAATGTGATCCGTGACGAAAAGCCGACACACTTAGCAGTTGCCTTTGACGTCTCGCGCAAGACTTTCCGATCAGAGATGTTCCCGGCCTACAAAGCCAATCGAGAGTCGTCACCTGAAGCCTTCAAAAATCAAGTACCACTCATCGAGGAAGTGCTGACTGCATTAGGCGTCAAGATTCTGAAGGTAGATGGTTTCGAAGCCGACGACATCATCGCCACATTGAAAAAGCAAGCTGAAGCAGACCAATATGAAGTACTCATCGTTACGGGTGATCGCGATAGTTTCCAACTTGTTGACGAGCACACCACGGTGCTCTATCCCCGCAAGGGAATGTCTGACCTGGCTCGAATGACTCCTGATGCGGTTGTTGAGAAGTATGGACTGACACCAACGCAGTATCCGGATTTCGCAGCTCTACGCGGAGACCCAAGCGACAACCTGCCTGGAATCCCTGGGGTGGGTGAAAAGACAGCGACAAAGTGGATTGTTGAATACGGATCGTTAGCCAATTTGATTGATAACTGCGACAAGGTAACCGGGAAGGTAGGTGAATCTTTACGAGCCAACGTCGCCAATGTTTTGCTGAATCGCGAGCTCACTCAACTACATAGTGATGTGCCGATGGAATTACATGTTGACGACTGTGGCATGGCAGGTTTCGATCGCACTGCTGTTGATCAGCTCTTTGACACTTTGCAATTTCGCGCCCTGCGCGATCGCATTGGAGTGCTTCAGGTTACAGATCAAGAAGAAAGTGAACCGGTAGTTGCCGCGGAACTCCCTGCGGCCGAAGTTGTTGCTGGAGTCGATGCTGCTTCGTTCTTGTCAGGCTTGCATCAGCCGGTCACGGTTGCGTTGGCAGGCAGTTGGGGTCGAGGAACAGGGTCGCTCGATCGGCTCTGCGTCTTAGATAACGCAGGGGTTACCGGTGTTCTCGAATTCGACGATGCGAATTCGAAGAGCGCTGCAATTGCTTGGTTGTCTGATGCCAAGATCGCCAAAATTGCACACGATGTTAAAGGCCCAACTCTGGCGCTCTTAGCGCTAGGTGGGACTTTGAGTGGCGTAGAAATTGATACCGCGTTGGCTGCGTATCTCGCGTCGCCTGGTCAGCGGTCATACGCGCTTGAAGCTGTCGTGAATAAATTCCTAGGACGCGTACTTCTGGCTAGTGCGTCTGGTGAACAGATGTTGTTTGACACCGAGGTTGACCATTCACCACTTGTTGATCAGGTATTCGCAATCAAGCAGTTAGCGGAACTTTTCAGCGACCGTCTCGAGAGTGCTGAGGAGAAATCACTTCTCGCCGATCTGGAAATCCCTGTGACTGAGTTACTCGCGGATCTCGAATTCGTTGGCATTGCGGTTGATCGTGAACTTCTCGATACCTTGTCGCGCGAATTCGCTGAAGATATGCGCGTGAGTGAAGAAACGGCACACGCATTAGTTGGTCGCTCGTTCAATCTAGGTTCACCTAAGCAACTGCAAGAAATTCTTTTCGTTGAAAAGAACCTTCCAAAGACCAAGAAGATCAAAACTGGCTACACAACGGATGCCGAAGCGCTGCAAGGATTGTTTGCGCAAACACACGATCCGCTGCTCGCGGCAATTTTGGAATGGCGCGAACGATCAAAGCTTCGTCAAACAGTTGAGGGTCTTATTCCATTGACTGATGCGTCAGGTCGGATACACACCACTTTTCATCAAACCGTTGCCGCAACGGGTCGACTTTCATCCTCTGATCCAAACTTGCAAAATATTCCTATCCGCACGGAAGCTGGCCGACGAATTCGCGGCACATTCATTGTCGGTGAAGGGTTCACGTCACTTATGACCGCGGACTACAGCCAAATCGAAATGCGGATCATGGCTCACGCTTCTGCAGATGCTGGGCTCATTGCGGCCTTTAACGCTGGCGAGGATCTTCATACAACGGTGGCTTCGCAGGTCTTCGGCGTGAAGCCCGATGATGTTGACGCGGAAATGCGTCGAAAGATCAAGGCAATGTCGTACGGGTTGGCCTATGGGCTGTCTGCCTATGGGTTGGGTCAGCAATTAGACATCGGTCCAGCCGAAGCCCAGCGGTTGATGGACACGTATTTTTCACGATTTGGGGGAGTGCGGGACTTCTTGTCCGCAGTTGTGGAGGAGGCTCGGCTTCGCGGATACACGGAAACATTGCTTGGCCGTCGTCGCTATCTCCCTGATCTGACTTCGGACAACCGACAACGCAGAGAAATGGCCGAGCGAATGGCGCTCAATGCGCCAATTCAAGGCACCGCCGCCGACATCATGAAGGTCGCCATGCTCAATGTGGCTCGCGAGCTCAAGGCTTCCACGCTCAAAAGCAGGATTCTTCTGCAGGTCCACGACGAATTGGTCCTCGAAATCCATGGAACTGAGGCTGATGAGGTAGAGGCCCTCGTACGTGAGGCGATGGCTGGTGCGGCGGACCTCAGGGTCCCTTTGGACGTCTCGGTCGGGGTTGGACACTCGTGGGAGAGTGCCGCGCACTGATTCCGGACGCGCCCGTATGAGGGAAATCCCCTTGCCGTACCCTTTGGGGGCTGCACAACCGTGTGGCGGACCCTCTACTAATCATCGGACCTAACTATTCATGACCGTTTCTATGAACGCACCAGCCCAAGTAGCCATCAACGACATCGGCTCGGCTGAAGACTTCCTCGCAGCAATCGACGCAACCATCAAGTCATTTGAAGATGGCGACATCGTCGAAGGCACTATCGTCAAGGTTGATCGCGACGAGGTTCTCCTCGACATCGGTTACAAGACCGAAGGCGTGATCCCTTCCCGAGAACTTTCCATCAAGCACGACGTTGACCCAAATGAAGTAGTACACGTTGGTGACATCGTCGAAGCATTGGTGCTGACCAAGGAAGACAAAGAGGGTCGCTTGATCCTCTCGAAGAAGCGTGCGCAATACGAACGTGCGTGGGGCACCATTGAAAAGGTCAAAGAAGAAGATGGCATGGTCGAAGGCCAGGTCATTGAAGTCGTCAAGGGTGGACTCATCATTGACATCGGACTTCGTGGATTCCTACCAGCGTCTCTCGTTGAAATGCGTCGCGTTCGTGATCTCCAACCGTACGTGGGCAAGATCCTTGAAGCGAAGATCATCGAACTCGACAAGAACCGCAACAACGTTGTGTTGTCGCGTCGCGCATACCTCGAGCAGACTCAGAGCGCTGTCCGTCAGGGCTTCTTGACTGAACTTGTCAAGGGTCAAATCCGTTCAGGCGTTGTGTCATCGATCGTTAACTTCGGTGCGTTCGTTGATCTTGGTGGCGTCGACGGTCTGGTTCACGTCTCAGAACTTTCATGGAAGCACATTGATCACCCATCAGAGGTCGTTGAAGTTGGCCAGGAAGTAACCGTCGAAGTTCTTGATGTCGATATGGACCGCGAGCGCGTGTCACTTTCGCTCAAGGCAACCCAAGAAGATCCATGGCAGCACTTTGCTCGCACACATGCGATCAGCCAGGTTGTTCCAGGCAAGGTCACAAAGCTTGTTCCGTTCGGTGCGTTCGTGCGCGTTGAAGAGGGCATCGAAGGCCTTGTTCACATCTCAGAACTCGCAGAGCGCCACATCGAACTGCCAGAGCAGATCGTTCAGGTTAATGACGACATCTTCGTCAAGGTCATCGACATTGACCTCGAGCGTCGCCGAATCTCATTGTCACTCAAGCAAGCAAACGACAACAGCGATGCCCAAGCTGTAGAAGAGTTTGACCCGTACCTCTATGGCATGGCTCCAGCCTTCGATCAAGCAGGCAACTACGTCGGCCCAGAGGGCTTCGATCCAGAGACTGGCGAATGGAAGGCCGGCTTCGAAGACCAGCGCACTGCCTGGGAACGTGAATACTCAGAAGCTCACGCTCGCTGGGAGGCTCACCGCAAGCAAGTTGGAGATGCTCAAGCAGCCGATCAAGCCGCGGCTCTGGAATCAGGTGAAAACGTTTCGGCTTACTCAAGCGAATCCGTCGAGGCTGAGGGTTCACTTGCTACCGATGAATCTCTGCAGGCTCTTCGCGACAAGTTGGCTGGCGAGTAATCCGCAGATCGTTTTACGAAGAGGGGTAGCAATTGCTACCCCTCTTCTCTATTTGCCAGATAGATTGATCCAGTGTTACGCGTAGGCCTCACAGGCGGAATCGGTTCAGGCAAGTCCACGATTGCTGCATTGTTTCGTGAACATGGCGCACACATCATTGATGCGGATCAAATTTCTCGGGACATTGTTGAACCTGGTGCGCCAGCAATCGACGATCTTGTTGAAGCTTTTGGGCCGACAGTGAAGGCAGAAGACGGTTCATTGGTGCGTCCCGAACTCGCGCGTATCGCCTTTCAGACCCCAGAGCTGACAAAGCAGATGAACGACATTATGTTCCCTCGGATTATCGAAGAAACGAATAATCGCTTTAGCGCTGCCGAAGCCGCTGGTGTCAAACTTGTGATCTATGACGTCCCTTTGCTGACCGAGCTAGGTACTGGGCTTGTAGAGATGGCAATTGTGGTGGATGTACCGGTCGAAACCCAGATCACCCGAGCGGTGGCGCGAGGATTACCTGAAGATGACGTTCGACGCCGAATCGCAGTTCAACAAAGTCGCGAGGATCGCCTTGCCTTGGCTGATTTCGTTATCGATAACTCATCAGATCTTTCAGTAACGCAGGAACAAGTCGACCAAATCTGGTCCTTGCTCATGCCTAGCTAGCTCCAATAAGTTCGTAACGTACGGTGGCCTTATGACGCGCCCCATTTCGGATCTGCAAAGGCGCGTTGCCCCCTTCACAGTTCGGGCTCCATATGAGCCTGCTGGTGATCAGCCCGCAGCCATCGCCGAACTCACCCGAAGGATTCTGGCGGGGGAGAAGCACAATGTGTTGCTTGGGGCTACCGGTACCGGCAAAAGCGCTACAACGGCGTGGCTCGTAGAAAAGCTTCAGCGCCCCACATTGGTGATGGCCCCGAATAAGACTCTGGCGGCTCAATTGGCCACCGAATTTCGTGAACTGCTTCCAGACAATGCAGTGGAGTATTTCGTTTCATACTACGACTACTACCAGCCTGAGGCCTACATCCCGCAGAGCGATACGTTTATTGAAAAGGACTCCTCAATTAATGAGGAAGTGGAGCGGCTACGACACTCAGCAACAAATAGTTTGCTTACTCGGCGCGATGTTTTAGTGGTGGCCACAGTTTCGGCAATTTATGGCTTGGGCACTCCTCAGGAATATGTCGATCGGATGGTGCGCCTGCGTGTTGGTGAGAACATTGAGCGCGACAAGCTTTTGCGTTTATTTGTTGATATCCAGTACACGCGAAATGACATAGCGTTTACCCGCGGAACATTTCGCGTTCGAGGTGACACAGTTGAAGTTTTCCCTGTTTATGAACAAAATCCAGTTCGCATTGAAATGTTCGGCGATGAGATAGAGCGTCTGATGACCCTACATCCGGTCACCGGTGAGATCTTGACGCAAGATTCAGAAATGCACGTATTCCCAGCTTCGCACTATGTAGCGGGCCCTGAGCGTATGGAACGTGCGATCGCTGGGATAGAGGCCGAACTTGAATCAAGGCTGGCTGAATTTGAAACTCAGGGCAAGCTCCTGGAAGCTCAACGCCTGCGTATGCGTACGACCTACGACATCGAAATGATGCGTCAAATGGGAATGTGTTCGGGTATTGAAAACTATTCACTTCACATCGATGGCCGCGAACCTGGGAGTCCGCCGAACTGTCTCTTGGACTATTTCCCAGAAGACTTCCTCTTGGTGATCGATGAGTCACACGTTGCCGTGCCGCAAATCGGTGCGATGTTTGAAGGTGATGCAAGTAGAAAGCGCACGCTCGTAGAACATGGTTTTCGGTTGCCATCAGCTATGGATAATCGCCCACTTCGTTGGGCTGAATTCGAAGAGCGAGTCGGCCAACGGGTGTATCTCTCGGCCACTCCAGGTCCTTATGAACTTGAGGCAGCTCAGGGAGAAATGGTTGAACAGGTCATCCGACCAACAGGATTGGTTGACCCACAGATCGTGCTCAAGCCGACCGAGGGTCAGATTGATGACCTTATGGATGAGATCAAAATTCGTGCGGGCCGAAATGAGCGTGTACTTGTCACCACATTGACCAAGCGAATGTCAGAGGATTTGACGGACTATTTACTCGAACATGGCATCAAGGTTCAGTATTTACATTCAGAAGTCGACACGCTTCGTCGTGTTGAATTACTTCGCGAACTACGGATGGGTGTTTTTGACGTACTGATTGGTATCAACCTGCTGCGCGAAGGTCTCGATCTACCAGAAGTCTCACTCGTGGCAATCCTGGATGCCGATAAGGAAGGGTTTTTGCGTTCCGAACGCTCCTTAATTCAGACCATAGGACGCGCCGCTCGAAACGTTTCTGGTGAAGTGCACATGTATGCAGACAAGATCACACCGTCTATGCGCAATGCAATCGATGAAACAACGAGGCGTAGAGACCGACAGATTGCCTATAACGTGGAACGTGGAATAGATCCGCAGCCATTGCGCAAAAAGATCGCGGATATCACGGATCTCTTGGCTCGAGAGGATGCCGACACTGCTGCCTTGGTAGAAGAAGTGAATTCTGCTCAGAACAAGCGCCGCATGCCTAAGCATCAAAGTGAACTTGTCCAGTTGATTGATGATCTGACAGCTCAAATGCATCAGGCAGCCTTAGAATTACATTTCGAACTTGCTGCTCGCTTGCGCGATGAAGTTCGTGATTTGAAGAAAGAACTACGCGGAATGCAGGAGGCAACGGGTCGATGAACGTTCCTACCTGGTTGTGGTTAGCAACCATTGCGGGATTCATCGCGATCATTTGCGTTGATTTATTCGTTGTTGATAGTCGACCGCATGCTTTCAGCACCAAGGAAGCAGGGGTTTGGGTTGGCGTCTACATGGCACTGGCTGCAATGTTCGCGGTGTTTGTAAGTGTGTACTTCGGATTTTCCTACGGGGGCCAATTTGTCGCTGGCTACCTCACGGAATACTCCTTGAGCGTAGATAACCTATTTGTGTTCCTAGTGCTGATGACATCTTTTGCTGTCCCTGCGGTACTGCAACACCGTGTTCTTCTTGTTGGAGTTGTCATTGCTCTCAT
>WLOE01000074.1 GCA_009699465.1 Actinomycetota bacterium
AATTGAACCGTAGACCTTCTCCTTACCATGGAGACGCTCTACCGACTGAGCTATGGGGGCGCAAAGCCCGGTAAGACTACACGGAACCATCGGTCAGCAGAAATCGCATCCGCCTTCAGGCAAAGTTGGCCTAATTCCCCTCAAAGGCACCACACTGGACCCATGAATTGGACCACTGCGGATCTGCCCCAACTTCATGGTCGTCGGGTCGTCGTGACCGGCTCAAATGCAGGTTTAGGTTTCCAGACCGCTCAGGCACTTGCCATCGTTGGTGCCGATGCACCATCGTCGCAGGTAGACTCGCTCCCCGAACACGGCGGCGTAGCTCAGAGGTAGAGCAAGCGGCTCATAATCGCTGTGTCGCCGGTTCAAATCCGGTCCTCGCTACTGGTGAGCACGATGCACACGAAGAAGTACGATTCAGGTTCGACTATGCACGACTGTTAGAGAGAGACAGACAATGGCCAAGGCAAGTGACGTTCGCCCCAAGATCACCTTGGCGTGCGAGGACTGCAAGCACCGCAACTACATCACCAAGAAGAACCGTCGTAACGATCCGGATCGCTTGGAAATGAAGAAGCACTGCATGAACTGCAATAAGCACACTGTGCACAAGGAAACCCGCTAGTCGGTTTGCCTTATGGCGCTCAATCCGCAGTTTATTGGCCGGACTTACCCCGCTGGGCCCTCGTACGTTGTCGGTCGGGAAAAGATCCGGGAATTCGCGCGCGCCATTGGAGATGCAAACCCGGCGTATCACGATCCTGAAGCAGCCAAGGCACTTGGTTACGCGGATGTGATTGCGCCGCCAACCTTTGCGATCGTCGTTTCTCTTGAAGCCGCAAATGCCGCACTATTCGATCCTGAATTAGGTCTTGACTACTCCCGCGTGGTGCATGGGGAACAAACCTTTACCTATACCCGTCCGATCTGTGCGGGAGATGAACTCATCGTCACGACCATTATCGAAAACATTCGCTCAATGGCTGGCAACGACATGATCACCACCAAGGGCATCATCACAACCGTAGCCGGTGAACCCGTTGCAACTGCTTCCTCCATGTTGGTCTCACGGGGGGCGGACGAATGAGCGCAAGCGTGAAGTTCTCGGATGTTGACTTGGGTACGGAAATCCCTGGTGCGATCTATCCCATTGATCGACTCACCCTGGTGAAGTACGCAGGGGCATCCGGCGACTTCAACACCATTCACTGGAATGAACGCATCGCAACTGAAGTGGGCCTGCCTAACGTCATCGCGCACGGCATGTTCACGATGGCAACTGCGGTCCGAGTGGTGACTGATTGGGTGGGGGACCCGGGAGCAGTTGTTGAATACGGCGTTCGCTTCACCCGACCGGTGGTTGTCCCTAACGACGACGCAGGTGTGGTAGTTGAGGTGTCTGCGAAAGTCACCGAGCTTCTCGAGAGCAATCAGGTCAAGATTGCCATTACTGCGAAATTCGAAGGCCAAACAGTGCTTGGTCGTGCCCAAGCAATCGTCCAACTGGCCTAACACTCTCTAGGCTGCTCCTGTGCGCCTCGCTGACTTCACCACCCTGCGTGTCGGTGGCCGTGCTGCCAACTTCATTAGCGCATCGACTGAATCAGAGCTCATATCGGCAATTCAACAAGCCGATGCGCAAGAAGTACCTGTGCTCATCCTGGGTGGAGGCTCGAATCTCCTCATTGCCGATGATGGATTTGACGGACTCGTTGTGCACATTGATGTTCGGGGAGTCCAAGTTCAAGAAATCGGTGACTTGGTATTCGTCACCGCCGCGTGTGGCGAGCCCTGGGATCAATTTGTTGCAACGTGTTTGTCATCGGGCATGAACGGGCTTGAAGCGTTATCGGGGATTCCTGGAACCGTAGGCGCAACGCCGATTCAAAATGTAGGTGCCTACGGAACGGAAGTAGCAAGCCTGATTGCAACAGTCCGCGTGTGGGATCGACGTCTCAATGAGCTGCGTGACCTCTCACCACAGGAATGTGGTTTCACGTACCGCAGCAGCGTATTCAAGCAAGACCATGAACGCTTCGTGGTGCTTGCTGTGACCTTTGCATTGGGGCGAACGGGTATGAGCCGAATCTCGTATGTCCAGCTCGCGGATGCGCTTGGACTTGCTGTGGGAGATGTGGCGTTACCAAGTGAAATTCGAGAAGCGGTATTAGAGCTTCGTTTCCACAAGGGCATGGTGCTAGTACGGGAAGATCCGGACACCTGGAGTGCGGGCTCGTTTTTCACTAATCCAATTGTCACTGAAGAAGTCGCAGATGGGCTACCTCTCGAATGCCCACGCTATCCGGATGCCGCTGGGGTAAAGCTCAGTGCCGCATGGTTGATCGAACATGCTGGGGTGGGCAAAGGTTATTCGCTCAATGATCGCGCAAGTATTTCCACAAAGCACACCTTGGCGCTGACAAACCGAGGTTCTGCGAGCGCGCAGGACATCGTTGAACTGGCGCGCGATGTGCGCCGGCAAGTGCAAACGCACTTCGGAATTGAGTTACATCCCGAAGTGCGTTGCATTGGCTGTGTTATTTAATCTGCAGAGTTAGTTCACTTCTCCAAGAAGCGCAGCGATGCGACCGACACCTTCAGTGATATTGCTATCGCTTGTTGCATAAGACAAGCGAAGGTAGCCCGGGGTGCCAAAGGCCTCACCAGGCACAACTGCCACTTCAACTTCATCAAGAATCAAGGCAGACAGTTGCGCAGAGGATTCAATTTTTTGTCCGCGCAAGTTCTTGCCGATGAGTTCCTTGACCGATGGATACACGTAGAAAGCGCCTTCAGGAAGAGGGCAGTTCACGCCAGGGATGACATCGAGCATTCCGGTGATCAACTTGCGACGACGATCAAAGGCCACCTTCATCTCATTCACTGCATCAAGGTTGCCGGTTACAGCAGCAAGGGCAGCAACCTGTGACACGTTTGCAACATTGGAGGTTGCATGTGATTGCAAGTTCGTTGCGCCTTTGACGATGTCGGCAGGTCCGATCAACCAACCCACGCGCCAACCGGTCATCGCATACGTTTTTGCAACACCGTTCACGACAATGCAAGTGTTCGCGAGTTCAGGTACAAGTGCTGGCATTGATGCGAATTGCGCATCCCCATAAACCAAGTGTTCGTAGATTTCATCGGTGATGACCCAGATGCCATTGGCAACAGCCCATTCACCAATTGCTTTGACTTCAGCAGGCGAGTACACCGCACCTGTTGGATTTGATGGCGAAACAAATACAAGTGCCTTCGTGCGTGGAGTGCGCGCAGCATCAAGTTGCGCGATGGTCGCGCGATAGCCGCTGGTTTCATCAGTCATGACCTCAACTGGTACCCCACCTGCAAGACGAATGGATTCTGGGTAAGTCGTCCAATACGGCGCAGGAAGGATCACTTCATCGCCTGGATCAAGGAGTGCGGCGAAAGCGTTATAAAGCGCCTGCTTGCCACCATTGGTGATGAGTACCTGGCTTGCTGCAATCTCGTAACCTGAATCGCGCTTGGTCTTGACCGCTATGGCTTCTTTGAGTTCTGGCAATCCGCCTGCGGGGGTGTAGCGATGCCACTTTGGATCAGAGCAAGCCTTAATAGCGGCGGCAACGATGTAGTCAGGTGTTGGGAAGTCTGGTTCACCCGCTCCAAAGCCGATGACGGGACGTCCGGCAGCTTGTAGGGCCTTTGCTTTGGCATCAACGGCCAAGGTGGCAGATTCGGCAATAGCGGCTATGCGATCAGAAACGCGGGCAGTCATGGAGAACATTCTTCCAGCGCAACCTATGAGCGCAATCAGCAGCCTCATGAATGCTGGTTGAATGGCGATATGAGCAGCCAGCCGATTGATCATCACGAGCAGGTTTTGCTTGCCGAACAGCGCTCGTTAGTGATTTCTCTGTCTGCGGCTGCAGTTGTATCGGTGGTGGGTATCGCCTGGGGTCTGGCTGTGTCTTCGCAGATCATTTTGTTCGATGGGCTCTACGGCGTTATTGGCACTGTGTTGTCAGGCTTGACCCTGCAGGTATCGGCATTAGTGAAGCGTGGGCCCTCGAGTAGGTATCCATTTGGGTTGGAAGCCTTGGCCCCAATCGTGCTTGGAGTACAAGGCTTAGTCCTCATTGGCGCCTTCAGCTATGCGGTGATTGATGCGATCCAAATAATTCTGAGCGGTGGCGGTGACACCGAACTTGGTGCGGCCCTGATTTATGCAATTTTGGCCTTTGTGGGCTCTGTCGTGGTGTATCTCGTACTACGCCGCATGGGCAAGGAATCAGAACTTGTTGCCGCTGAAGCGGCTCAGTGGTTAGCCGCCGTGTATCTCGGTGTGGCCATGTTGGTTGGCTTTGTGGTGGCTTTGGCGCTGAAGGATTCACCCTGGTCCTGGATGTCGGCGTATGTGGATCCCGTTTTGGTGCTCGTTGCTGCTGTTGTAATCGCGCCCACGCCAATCGCGATGATCCGTACCACGATGCGCGAATTACTCGAGGGTGCTCCAGATGCGCACACTCAGGTGCCGATCCAGGAGGCGATCAACGAGATCACGACCCAATTTGGGCTGCCGGAGCCCGTTTCAGTCTTGGTCAGCAAATTAGGGCGCAAGGTCTATGTCGAAGTCGATTATCTGGTCCAAGTGGGGCAGTGGACGATCAGTGATGTCGATCAGATTCGGCGAGGCTTGGGAGCTCTCCTGGCTGAGCCGGGACTCAATTACTGGCTCAATGTCGAATTGCACACTGATCCGGACTGGGACGAGTAGCGGTTCACTTTTTGTGGGGAAATCAGGTGGATTGGACCTCTGGAAAGCCTCGGCCTAGACTGTGCGCTCCGGTTGAACCGTTGGCGGTAGCCTGCCCAAGGCGAGCTGAAGGATCGACTTAGGGTAGTAGCTCAATTGGTAGAGTAACGGTCTCCAAAACCGTCGGTTGGGGGTTCGAGTCCCTCCTGCCCTGCGCACGAAGTACGACCTCGGAACGACTGAAGTAAAGGCAAGGGAATGACGCAAACGGAAGGCACGAAGCCAAACGCTTCGACGCCTGCAGAACGCGCGAAGAAGAACATCTTCACGCGGTCTGCTTTGTTCGTGCGCCAAGTCATCTCTGAGTTGCGCAAGGTCATTTGGCCAACCCGCAAGGAGCTCATTGCCTACACCACCGTTGTCCTGGTGTTCGTACTGATCATGGCCGGCATCATTGCCGGTCTTGATTACATCTTCACCAAGGGTGTGCTCTTCATCTTCGGATGACGCGCCTACCCACTAGCCCTTCCCCGAACGAGGAGAAACCCGCCGTGTCCGAGCAGGACCTGAACGATCTAGTTGTCGATGCAATCGAAGAGACGATTGTCGATTTACTCGAGCCTGCGCTCGATGCTGAAACAGACGTTGTCCTTGACGCTGCCGTTGAAGTTGCGCAAGAAACCGCAATGGAAACGATCGACGAGACCGGCGCAGCAATTGAAGAAGAAGAGATTGATCCAGTAGAAGCGTTCCGCGAGCAAATGCGCCGCGCGCCTGGTGATTGGTACGTCATTCACTCATATGCAGGTTACGAAAACAAGGTGAAGCAAAACCTTGAAACTCGTACTCAGTCACTCAACATGGAGGAGTACATCTTCCAGGTTGAAGTGCCTATTGAAGAAGTAACAGAAATTAAGAGCGGCGTGCGCAAGCTCGTCAAGCGCAACAAGTTCCCCGGTTATGTCCTTGTACGTTGTGAGCTCACCGATGAATCATGGGGCGTTGTTCGCCACACCCCAGGTGTTACTGGGTTCGTCGGTCACGGCCATCAGCCATCACCGTTGTCTGTTGACGAAGTCACCGCGATTCTTGCTCCAGTTCCTGAGAAGAAGGCAGGAGCTGCATCAGGTGGCAGTGGCGGTGGTGCAGTTGCATCATCTGCTCCACAAATGGAAATTGACTTCTCGGTTGGCGATTCAGTCACCGTCGTTGATGGTCCATTTGCAACTTTGCACGCAACCATCTCTGAAATCAACATCGAAGCTCAAAAGGTCACTGGCCTGGTCGAGATCTTCGGTCGCGAAACACCAGTTGAGCTCGCGTTCAACCAGGTCGTGAAGAACTAACGACTCCACAGATTCCTAGAAGCGCCGCTTTTAGGTAACACCAACACGTAAGGACCCGAAACACCATGGCACCGAAGAAGAAGGTTGCCGGCCTGATCAAGCTTCAAATTCAGGCGGGCGCAGCAAACCCCGCGCCGCCAGTGGGCCCAGCCCTTGGCCAGCACGGCGTCAACATTATGGAATTCTGTAAGGCATACAACGCCGCAACAGAAAGCCAGAAGGGCAATGTGATCCCAGTTGAGATCACTGTGTACGAAGATCGTTCATTCGATTTCGTACTCAAGACCCCTCCTGCTTCCCGTCTCATTCTCAAGGCCGCAGGCATTGAAAAGGGATCGGGCGTTCCGCACCAAACCAAGGCAGGCTCGATCACTAAAGATCAGGTCCGTCAGATTGCAGAAACCAAAATGCCTGACCTCAATGCCAATGACATTGATGCAGCGATGAAGATCATCGAAGGCACCGCCCGTCAAATGGGTATCACGGTTTCCGCATAACTCACTCGTTTTTCCAATCATGTGGGAGAGCCAGCGCGGCTCGCACACCACTACCTGCGAAGGAGCAGATATGAAGCGCAGCAAGGCCTACCGCGACGCGGCAGAGAAGATCAATGCAGAAGAGCTCTACGCACCATTGGCAGCAGTTCGCCTGGTGAAGGAGACCACGAAGTCAAAGTTCGATCCAACAGTTGAGGTGTCAATGCGCCTCGGTGTGGATCCACGCAAGGCTGACCAGATGGTGCGTGGCACCGTCAATCTGCCTCACGGCACTGGCAAGACCGTCCGGGTCCTGGTTTTTGCTAACGCCGAAAAGGCAGAAGAAGCCCGTGCAGCAGGCGCAGACTTCGTAGGTTCAGACGAACTCATCGAGAAGGTACGCGCAGGTTGGACCGACTTTGATGCGGCTGTCTGTACTCCTGATCTCATGGGCAAGGTCGGCACGTTAGGCAAGGTGCTTGGTCCCCGTGGCCTTATGCCAAACCCAAAGACCGGCACCGTCACCATGGATGTCGCAAAGGCCGTTGATGACATCAAGGGCGGAAAGATTGAATTCCGCGTTGATAAGCATTCAAACCTGCAGTTCCCAATTGGCAAAGCTTCGTTCACCGAAGTTCAGCTCGTTGAAAATTACGCAGCAGCGCTTGATGAAGTGATGCGTTTGAAGCCATCAGCTTCTAAGGGTCGCTACATCAAGAAGGCTGTTCTTTCTTCAACGATGGGACCTGGAATCCAGGTTGATTCAAACCGTGTGAAGAACTTGCTTGTTGAGGATGAAGCCTAAGCCTTACCCAGTTACATCAATGAAGGCCTGCTCAATTGAGTAGGCCTTCATTATTTTCACAGGCGGGAGGTATCGGCGTTTCAGTTGACCGTGTGACGTGTGACCTACAGACTTGCGCGATGTTAGAACTCGCAGGTGTTGATGTCACCGTGAGTGGACTCAAAATTCTTGATGGCGTGTCAATGAAGGTTCCGGCAGGTTCGATTACCGGACTTATTGGACCCAATGGTGCTGGCAAAACAACCGCATTCAATGTGGTGAGTGGATTCGTGCGAGCTGATTCGGGCACGATTACGTTTAAAGGTAAATCGATTAATCATGTGAAAACACATCAGTTAGCAAAATTGGGTATTGCGCGGACTTTGCAAGCCGTTGGACTTTTCCCAACGCTCACAGTGTTAGAGAACGTCATGCTTGGTGCGACCTCCCGAAACAAGGCAGGGATTCTGTCAGATGCACTGGCCTTACCTTGGGTCGATAAAGAGCAGCGCGTTATTCGAGAAAAGTCCATTGAGATTTTACGACGATTCGCTCTGGACGGTGTTATGGATGCAATGCCAGGTGAATTGCCGTACCCCACTCAAAAAAAGGTTGCCCTAGCCCGGGCTCTTGTAAGCGAACCTGACCTGTTGCTTCTGGATGAGCCGGCAGGTGGTGTTGGAGCTGAAGAGATTCGAGAGTTATCAGCGTTATTGCAACAGTTGACTCCA
>WLOE01000075.1 GCA_009699465.1 Actinomycetota bacterium
CCGTGTTAAACCTCTAAGTATTCGTGGAATCCCTGTAGTTTTCTGGCCATGGGAAATCCAAAAAAGATCGTGACAATCGCGCTTGTTTATATTGGTATCGCGCTTGTTTTTTACAGTTATGTGAAAATGAATTTCGCTCCCACTAGCGAGCGTTGGTCTTCCTACTACGCGTGGGACCCAGTTTCCAAGGCGCTAGTGCAACCGTTAGGAACCGACGGCGCCTATCAAACCTTTATTTTAAAGAGTTGGCTGGACGAAAAGATCCCATTCGTCCCTGTGCTGTCGTTGCCATATGTTTCGTTCCTGATTCTTGTGCCAATTGTTGTGCCCGCACTGAATCTCATCGTGCGGTCGATGAAACGCTTCCTCACCGTGGGCCTCGCACTGATCGTCAGCCAGTTGTTTCTGGATCTTGCCTACTGGCTTTTTCAAACGAACGTACCGCGAACAGCTGAGCTGCCTTCCGGATTTTTCGGCTGGACAGTGGGAATGGTGTGGGGTAACGATCAGCCCTTTAACGGCTATCCAAGCGGCCACTGCACCTGGACGATGATTGCCATTCTGGCGTTGTGGCGCCTACGTCATCGATTCGTGAAAACTGCTTGGATCTTGATGGTCTGGCTGGCATTAGTGTTCCCAGCCACAGTGATGCTGCAGCAGCACTACTTGATGGACGTCTATGCAGGAATGTTTGTTGGCTTTGCGACCTACTGGGGTGTGATGTTCCTCGTCGAGCGCCCATCGCTGGTTCCCAGGGGTGAGCCTGCTCTCAAGTAAATCCTGAGGTGACGACCGATAGGCTTTGCCCGCTAGCGTTCAAGCGTTAGGGGCGGTAGCTCAGCTGGTTAGAGCCCCGGACTCATAATCTGGTCGTCGCGGGTTCGAGCCCCGCCCGCCCCACCAGTAATTCCTTCAGTGCAGGGTTTTTCTTGAGGCACTGGTCGCTTCGGGCTAGAGGTCTAGCCCCTCTGGGTAACGCGACCCACCCTTGAAGTTTCCATATATTGGACGTTCACCTTCGGTAACTGCATCAACCAACAAGTCACCGCCAACGAACGCTCCGCGCCATGAGGCACCGAGTCCACCAAAGACCTCTTCACGATCTCCACGAGATCTTGGTTTATTGACTCCAAATTTGAATGCCGCGATTTCTTCTCGCACCCGCTTAGCGAAAGCCAGATCATCCGTTGCGACCGAAGACACGAGGTTTCCGTTAGAAACATTCATTGCAGCAATGAACTCAGCTTCGGTATCGACGAGAACAACAGAGTCGATTGGCCCAAAAGGTTCAGAGTGATGCAACGTCCATGCGCGTGGAGGCTCCAGCACTGTGGCGGGGGCAACGTACGCAGAGATGTCCTGCCCTGCAAGAAAACGGCCGTGAGCTAAGTCGCCATTAAAGAGTGGAATTCCACCAGTGTTGATTGCCTCGTCGAACTGCGATCGCAGTGAGTTGGCTTTGGTTTTATGAATGACTGGACCGAACTCAAGATCAGGTAACTCGTCTGCATCATTCTCGACAGCAAGTGGGTGACCAAATCGAAGTCCATGCAAAATCGGGATGTACATTTCTAGGAAGGCAGGGAAAAGGCGACGCTGAACAACGTAACGAGGGTAAGCGGTACAACGCTGCTTTGCGTATTCGAATCCTTTGCGAAGATGGGGAGCTAAATTGTCCCAGTCGCTAAAGTCCCATATTCCCCAAGCATTGAGTCCTTCTTGCTCCAAAATATGGCGCTTATCAAAGTCGGCAAGTCGCTCGAGTGTGGCTCGGCCATTGGATCGACCGCCCACAAAGGCAAAAGCACCTAACTCGGGTGAAGAAACCAAAGCATCGCTCAAGTCAGCTCCCACACCGCTTAACAACGAGACAGGAAGACCGGCTTGTGCCATGGCTGCGTGAGCTAACGTCAGTGCGTGAAAACCACCTTGAGATGGCGTCTTGGCAATCACGGCATTACCAGCAAGCATCTGTACAAGTTCAGCATGTACCAAAACACTGAGTGGATAATTCCAGGAAGCGATGTTTGAGACCGGGCCGCTGAGTGGGCTTCGTCCTTCAATCTGACGATCGATCTCACCTAGATACCACTCAACGCCATCAATGCACCGGTCTACGTCAGCGCAGGCTAACTTCCATGGCTTACCAATTTCCCAAACGAGGAGGAGAGCAATGGTGTCTCGTGATAGCCGCAGGCCTGCAAGGGCGGCGCTCACTCGTGACTTGCGCTCATCAAGACTGACCTTCCCCCACAACGCATGTTGACGAGAAGCGTCGGCCACAGCATTGATGGCCGTTTCATGGTCGACTCTGGGTGGACCGGCTATCAGAGTTTGGTCGACCGGATTGATGTGATCTGAAGGAGTGCCAACGCTGGACCACTGACCCATGACTAAATTGTTGATGCGGTCAGAATCGAAAGCTTCAGGCGCTAGTGATCGCGCAGCGGCATAAACAGAATTCCACTCCGTACCTTTTTTCACATGCAATGTCATGAGCGAAACCTAGGGCACACAAGTCGCCACACAGCGACTTTTCCAATCCTTCCCACGATAAAGTTTGGAATTCCGCCGAAATGGTCGAGGTCAAGTTCCCGCATGCCAGGGCCCTTGGCCAGATTGTCACTCGATACCGCTGGGTGAATAGCCCGAACGTCCTTGCCTTGAAGTTTTGTCCAGTTTGACCAAGTTAAAAGAAACCCTGCGCACTGAATGATCACGGTGGTACTTTCCAGCGGTTGCAGTGTTTGCGGCCTTGCTGCACTGGACAGTTGATTCCCAGATGCGGAGGAATGCACGATGAATATAGCGAGCATCAATATCCCTGAGTCTGCCACGGCGGCGCAGTACCCACCGATCCCTGAACCCAACATGCTCACGGAGTTTTTTTGGGAAGGCATTGCGAATCATCAGTTGCTGATCTTGCGTTGTGGTTCATGTGGCACCTATATCCACTACCCACGGCCAATCTGCCCAACGTGTTTGTCAATGGACGACCTTGCCCCAGCGCAAGTATCGGGTCGCGGCACGATCTACTCGCACACCACCACGGTGCAGCCGTTCCACCCTTACTACGTCGACAAGGTTCCATACAACCTCATCGTCGTTGCGCTGGAAGAAGACGAGAACATTCGTATCACCAGCAATCTCATTGACTTTCCCAACGATGACATTCGAATCGGCATGCCCGTTGAGGTGACCTTCCAAGAGGTTGCGCCAGGGCTCACCCTTCCACTCTTCAAGCTCGCGTAACTGCGACGTTTAATTAACTCCCCAGGAGGAATTCATGGCAAAGCGTGATCGTGTCGCCGCAATTGGTGTCGGCTACTCAACAACAGGTCGTCGTACTGGATTGAACCGCAGACAGTTAGTCGCTCAGGCTGCTAAGGCAGCGATGGCGGACTGCGGCATCTCTCCAGATCAGATTGACGGCGTTGTATTGCACGCCGGTGTTGCTGGCGCAGAGCCCCCAGGCCTTGACTGGATCGATGCGCTCGACGTCGCCCAGATGTTGGGGATTACGCCGATCACGTTCTATAACTCTGACCAGGGCGGACCTGCGTACTTTCACGCCGCGATCTCAGCAATTGCTGCAATCCAGAGCGGTCAGGCACACACAGTGTTGACGGTACGTGTCATTAATCAGCGTCTGAGCAGTGCTGAAGAGCGCGACTCGGTGCAAGGGCCAATGCGCATTTCTGGCGATTCACAGTTCACGATGCCATTCGGGTCGGTAACGCCAATTCAAACCATCGCTGCGCTGCCAGCACAGCGACACATGGAACGTTACGGAACCACAGAAGAACAATTCGGTGCTCACGTGATCGCTCAACGAGCAAATGCGGTTCTTAATGATGAAGCGATCATGCGGGATCCGTTGACCATGGATGACTACTTGAATTCGCGTTACGTGAGCAAGCCCGTTCGTCTGCTCGATTGCGATTACCCAGTCGACTCGGCATCTGCGGTGATCTACACAACAGAAGAACGCTCGCGTGACTTTGCGAAGAAGCCTGTGTTCGTAGAGTCAGCTGCGGCCTCCGCAACTGACATCTTGCCTGCCGGTTTTGAGAAGTTGCATGACTTGAATATGAACTCTCCGTATCACGCAGCGAAAACACTGTGGTCGCGTACTGATTTGAAGCCATCCGATGTTGACTGCGCACAGTTGTATGACGGCTTCACCATCATCGTGTTTCAATGGCTGGAAGCCTTGGGATTCTGTGGGGAAGGTGAAGCTGGATCCTTCGTTGAGTCCGGTGCAACACGACTTGATGGCAGTTTGCCGGTGAATACCGACGGCGGGGCCTGCAATGTTGGACGAAGGCATGGCGCGAATTTCTGTATTGAGTCAATTCGTCAGTTGCGCGGTAACGAGTCAGGTGCTCGGCAGGTGAAGGATGCAGAGGTTGCCGTGTGGGCCAATGCGACAGGACCGTTCTCGGGTGCTGTGCTTATGACGGCCGACTAGCTTTACTCGCATTTTTCTCAAGCATAAAAACTTCGCTGTTGGTGCCCCGTAACTCTGGGCACCAACAGCGATGGAGTTTTATCTATAAGACCACTATCTAGCGTGCTGCGCCAGCCACGGTTGCTGCAGGAATTTCGAGCAATTTCCCTGTTTCCACCTCATAGACGTATCCATAAATTGGGATGTTCTTAGGAACCAGCGGGTGGCGTCGAATGCGCTCTACATCTTCAACTACTGAGGCATTTCGATCGGCAATCGTGAGCCAGTCAATGTAGGCAGCTTCGGTAGAACCTGGCCCTGTGCCTACATCGTAAAAGCCGGCTTCGCCAAGAGCTGCGGTCTCAAGGCTTTTGGAGAGCAAGCCGCGCATGATCTCGTCGGTGAAGAATTCCATGCCGCAATTGCTGTGATGGATCACAAACCACTCTTTTGTTCCCAGCAATTTATACGAGATAACCAGTGAGCGGATGGCGTCATCAGATGCGCGACCACCGGCATTACGGATGACGTGCGCGTCACCTTCACTTAGCCCTGCGTATTTTGCTGGATCAAGACGAGCATCCATGCACGTCAAGATTGCAAAGCCTCGAGCAGGTGGAAGCGCAAGGTCACCCTTGACGCCAAATTCTGCAACATACGCTTGGTTTGCTGCTAGCACTTCATTGAGAACTGACATGTCACTTCTCGCATTCTTGGAGAGTTATTGGATACTTCACTGAACTGGCTAGATGGTAAACCGATGATTTCAACCTCTGTTGAGATCAATGAAGCAGATGCGAAGATCTTGCATCTTTCATGACTTGTCTACATCACTCTTTCAGCGAGGTCCACTCTGCCTGCACGGGTTCGTTAGGCACAAAGTCAACAATGATGCATCCGGTTTTGTCGCTACCCCAGTGATACGGGGCCCCTGAGTACATTGTTAATGGATTCTCATGGACAACCGAATGCACATGCACATGACCAAGAGCCACGTAATCAGCGCTCAGTTCGTTCAATTCATGAGTATAAATAGGTGAAGAACGCCCTGCTTCTGCGTTGACTAGCCCATGGGCCGCAATGACATTCCATTTATCTGGGCGTGCTTTTGGCGCATTGAGCAATGGTTGAAATTCTGGTGCATGCTCGACCATAGCTCGCCCCCAAACGCTGATCTCAGTGCCAGGAAGATCGAAGATTGAGCCGTCAGGCTGATCCAACATGTAGAGGTGTTCATAGAGGTCACGAAGATCATGTTTGTTATGTACTGACGATTCATGGAAGACATCGTGATTACCCACCAGAAGTACTACTGGACCAGAATATCGATTGAGCTCACTGGCCACCCAGTGAACGATCTCCGGCTTGACGCGATTGTGATCGAATAGATCACCGGCGATGAGCAGTGCGTCAGCGTCGCGTTTAATGGCTAAATCGACGACAGATGAAAATGCCTGTTGTTCAGGGCCATCAAGGGTTTTATCGAGATGGCAATCAGACGTATGCACGAGTGTGGCCGGCTTACGCATATCTGAGGCAGGAGATGACGTCATCGTTACTCCGCTGGATACAAGCTTGCGTAGCCAGTCATGCGCAGAATGCGTCCTTCATCGTCGATCTCAAATATGTCAGCTACTCGTCCTGCTGGTCCTGCCGAGGTTCGGGTTTCGATTTCAGCTACTACGGTGTTGCCATCGCGATGGAAGTGCACTCCAGACATCTGTAAATCCATGTTCATCTGCTCCATTGCGCTATAAGTAGCGATGATGTTTGCTCGCCCGCGAATAGGCATTTGGGCCGTTGGCCCTTCCCAAATGGAATCCTCGGCAAAGAGTTCACCCATTGCTGTGAATTGCTGGGCATTAAACAGTTCGATATAGCGCTTCGCGGTGTCTATGGGATTCATTAGCGAACGTTGAATCCAGCATCAATTGGCAATGTCACGCCTGTCACGTACTGCCCAGCATCAGATACCAGGTACATCACGGCATTCGTGATGTCTTCGACGTGCACCATCGGCACGGGCATGAGATTTTGCAGCCCATTAGATTTGCCCGCCATAACTTTGAGGTAATCCATGAAGGCTGGGTTAGTGATCATGTAGGTGTCTACACCTGTGGGATGGATGGTGTTCACTCGAATCATGTGAGGGGCTAACCAGTGAGCCCAAGAACGCATGAGACCAACGACTGCATGTTTCGAAGCAACGTATCCGTCCCCAGCGCCTGAGCCACTTCCACCGCGACCTTGGAGGCCTTGGGTTGAACTCGTAATGACAACTGATCCGCCATTACCGCCTTCGATTGTGTAAGGAACAGCGGCTTGAATGGTGTTTCGCACGCCAAAGGCATTGATCGCCATTGTGAGATTAAAGAGTGCTGACGGATCAGCTTCCTCCACCTGCTGTGCAGCAATGCCTGCGTTGGCAATAATGATGTCGATGCGACCAAACGCATCAAAGCCTTGCTTGGCTGCAGCATTCATGGCTTCAACATCGCGAACATCGGCTTCGACGCCTATGGCCTTGCCACCGGCTTCTTCTACGAGACGAACTGTTTCCTTTAGGTCTGCAGAACTTGCCATCGCGTAGGGCAGGAGTGGAATGTCTTGGCAGACATCAACAGCAATGATGTTGGCGCCCTCTTCGGCCATGCGCACCGCGTGCGAACGGCCTTGGCCGCGACCCGCACCTGTAATGAATGCCACCTTGCCGTCGAGTGAACCCATTGAATCCTCATTCCATTGCAACTGTTGTTGCACAGTAGTTCAGAACTGGTGAGTTCGCTGGGAAAAACCAGTGAGTGGGACGCTGGCTTAGGCAATGGCTCCGCTGCTGTGCAACTCGGCAATACGTTCTGGACTGAACCCCGCGATTTCTGCGAGGACTTCATCCGTGTGTTGGGCAAAGTTCGGCGCGGGATTACCCGGACCGGCATCTTCGTTAAACATCACCGGCGGCATCACGATTGGCTGCGTGCCACCCTCATCGGTGATCATGCGGATCATGCGGTTGGCCTGCGCTTGAGGGTCGTTGACCATTTCGCCAACAGTTTGCACTGGAGCCCACACCCCCTTGGCCTGATTCAGGATTGGCTTCCAGTCATTCAATGTCTTTGTTGCGAACTGCGCATCAAGTTCATCCATCAAAGCAAGGGTGTTGACTGCACGTTCGACGGAGGTAAGGAATCGCGGATCCTGGGCCAAGTCTTCGCGCTCCAGTAAGTTGCAGAGGTCTAGCCACTGATCTTGACGATCACCGAGGAAGGTGAGGTGCACGTAGCGGCCGTCGGCAGTTGCGTAGTCACCAACGCTCCAGTGGCGCTTTTCACGAGCACTGTATTTACCCATGGTGTTGTTTGCTGGATCGACGGTTTCACCGATGATCGCGGGCGCGTTGAACCAAGCTGCGGTTCCAAAGAGTGATGAATCAACGACAGTTACTTCGCCCGTTCGCTCGCGCTTGAACAATGCGGCAACGATGCCGCCGGCAAGTACCAGGCCGGACATTCCGTCACCATGACCGAGCATGGCTGGTGGGAAGTCGGTGTTGGTTACTTCCATTGCGGTTGCAGCAAGTGAGCCGCGCGCCCACCAGGAAGCACCGTCGAATCCGCCTCG
>WLOE01000076.1 GCA_009699465.1 Actinomycetota bacterium
CCGAAGGAGCAAATCTCCCCGACAACCTCTCAGGCAAACGGACCGCATGGGGAAGGCACCTCTGGAAGGTGGGCTTCGGCCCCACCGACGGTGAAACTGATGCGAAGCATCGGGAAGCTCTCAGGTCGCGATTATCGCGGGCAACAGAGGGGGAGATGACACAACACGTGTCTTCACCTGAGGAGAGCTATGTCTGCACGCGAGTACACATTTGTTGATCGTCATATCGGTCCCGATGTTTCGGGAATTGAACATATGTTGCAGACCATCGGTTATGAACACCTTGACGCATTGACAGACGCTGTCGTGCCCGAAGTGATTGCATGGACGCAGGCCCTTTCCATTCCTGACGCCCTTGACGAAGCTGCAGTGTTGGCTGAGCTTGCTGAACTTGCCGAGAAAAACACGGTACTGACCAGCATGATCGGATTGGGCTACCACGGCACCCACACCCCAGCAGTCATTAAGCGAAATGTCCTTGAGAACCCAGCGTGGTACACCGCCTACACGCCCTACCAGCCAGAGATAAGCCAAGGGCGCCTCGAGGCACTCATCAATTTCCAGACCATGATCGAAGATCTCACGGGACTGCCCGTTGCCGGTTCATCGCTCCTGGATGAACCAACTGCGGCAGCCGAAGCGATGACCTTGGCTGTTCGCCAAGGACCAAAAGGGGTAAGTCGATTCCTGGTCGATGCTGATACCCATCCACAGACCTTGGCTGTATTGGCGACGCGCGCAGAACCTATTGGGGTAGATCTCGTTATCGCCGATTTAGCAATGCCATGGCCCCAAGGACCCTGGTCGGGCGTTCTCGTAAGTTACCCAAGCTCATCTGGGGCGATCAAATGCATTGACTCGATCATTGATCAAGCACACAGTGCTGGCGCTTTGGCTGTTGTCGCTGCGGACCTTTTGGCTCTCACCATTTTGGCTGCTCCTGGCGATCTTGGAGCGGATATCGTTATTGGCAGCGCACAACGCTTCGGTGTTCCGATGGGCTTTGGCGGGCCGCACGCAGGCTTTATGTCCGTTCGGTCAGGATTGGAACGATCGCTGCCTGGACGCCTTGTGGGTGTGAGTGTTGATGCAGAGGGTAATCCTGCGTATCGACTCGCACTTCAAACCCGTGAACAACACATCCGACGTGAAAAGGCGACAAGCAATATCTGTACAGCACAGGTGCTTCTGGCCATCATCTCGGCGATGTATGCGAGCTACCACGGTCCAAACGGACTCACCGCAATTGCACAACGAGTGAATACGACCGCACTCACATTGCGGGCCGGACTTGCAATACTTGGTGTGAAAGTTTCCGATGGCCCAATTTTTGACACTGTGCAATGGACTGTGCCGGGCCAAGCGCGAGCAATTGTTGAAAGTGCTGCCACGTGCGGAATTGCGATTCGTTTCGTAGACGACGATACCGTTTCGGCGTCAACTAATGAAGTGACTTCATCGCAAGATATTGAGACACTTTGGCGGGCAACTCAGCCAGATTCAACTCTGGCTTTCACTGACGTAGAGCGGTCAGTCTCTACCGTCTCTACACGAACCACTCCATTCCTTTCACATCCAGTATTTAATACTCATCACAATGAAACCTCGATGATGCGATACCTGCGCAAACTTTCTGATCTGGATATAGCTCTGGATCGCGCAATGATCCCTTTGGGTTCATGCACAATGAAGTTGAACGCAGCTGTTGAAATGGAAAGCATTACCTGGCCGCAGTTTGCGAACCTACATCCATTTACCCCCCTACATACAGCTGCAGGATCAATTGAGTTGATACAAAAACTCGAAGGATTTCTCGCAGAAGTCACTGGATATGACGCAGTGAGTGTTCAACCGAATGCGGGGTCACAAGGCGAATTCGCAGGGCTGCTCGCGATTCGGGCATACCACTTAGCTCGCGGGGATTCACATCGCAATATTTGTTTGATTCCGAGTAGCGCTCACGGCACTAATGCAGCCAGCGCCGTTATGGTGGGAATGCAAGTTGTCGTGGTCAAATGCGATGATCTGGGCAACGTTGATGTATTAGATCTTCAGGCAAAGATTCAGGAGTATGCAGGGAATTTAGCTGCACTCATGATTACGTATCCGTCAACACATGGTGTTTTTGAAACTGCAGTAAGTGACATCTGTGCAATGGTTCACGATGCAGGTGGCCAAGTGTACGTCGATGGAGCAAACCTTAATGCGCTTGTGGGTTTAGCTAAACCAGGGAAATTTGGTGCAGACGTTTCGCATCTCAATTTGCACAAAACTTTTTGCATCCCGCATGGCGGTGGCGGTCCAGGCGTTGGGCCGGTAGCCGTTCGGGCTCATTTAGCCCCATACCTGCCTTCGCACCCACTACGCCCTGAAGCCGGACCACTGGGACGTGGCCATGCCGATGGGGGAGTAGGGCCAGTCAGCGGGGCTCCCTGGGGCAGTGCCGGAATTTTGCCGATTCCATATGCCTACATTCGCCTGATGGGTGCGGATGGATTGAAACGAGCCACACAGGTAGCGATTCTGTCTGCTAATTACATTGCACAACGTCTTGGCGATGATTACCCAGTGCTGTACACGGGAAGTACTGGGCTCGTTGCACATGAGTGTATTTTGGATGTTCGTCCGATAACCGCGGCCACAGGCGTGACTGTTGATGACATCGCTAAGCGACTTATGGACTACGGCTTCCATGCACCAACGATGTCCTTCCCAGTGGCAGGCACGTTAATGATTGAGCCGACTGAATCCGAGGACCTCGCTGAAATTGATCGGTTCATTGATGCGATGATCGCCATTAGGCGTGAAATCGACACGGTTGCAACCGGTCAGTGGGCGATCGAAGAGAGCCCGCTTCGCAATGCTCCACACACAGCTGATTGTGTTATCGGTGAATGGAATATGCCTTATCCGGCTCGTTTAGGAGCATTTCCGACGGGTGTTGCATCAGGTTCCAAATATTGGCCTCCAGTGCGACGAATCGACGGTGCCTACGGCGATCGGAATCTGATCTGCAGCTGCCCGATGCCTGAGGAATTAGTGCATTAACGCGGTTGGCGTAGTACACCGGTAGTTGAGTAGGTTGCGATTAAATTGCCCTCTGCATTGACCATGTTCCCGTGCCCATGCACTCGGCCTTGACCCGCGTATTGTGCTGTAGAGCGCAAAATCACGCCTCTTACTAAATCTGCGGGCTCAAGTAACGTAATTGTTTGCGCCAGTACATTGCCAGGAACCCGACCAGGTGACGATGCGGGAATCTCGTGATAAGTATTGATTGCGGCCATGATCGCTGGTTCTGAAACCAAAGCCAGGAGAGCTCGTGTGATCATTGGATCAGGCTGGACGTCTAACTGATAGTGAATTGACAGTTGGTCAATGTTTGAATTTGGGTCACGGTGCGCTGGTCTAGGCCACAAACCTGATTGCAATTCCTCCCAGGAGCCTAGATCCACAGGTGGATTGCCGGCATTTCTATGGTGAAGGAAGTCTGATTCATCGACAGTCAGCATCACTTCATGCCGGGAAATGATCGTTGTTGCTTGCCGAAATGTGACTGACAAGAAAGCAAATGAACGACCATTTTGCAGAGTTTCAATACTTATCTGGGCCGCGTCACCGCTCACACCACCGTTGGCAAATACGGTTTGAATTGAGAAGACACGTTTATCGGGGACCGCCATCTCCGATGCGATCACTATTTGAAATAGTTGATAGGCACCAAAGATTCCACCGTGCGGAGTTTTCAGAGTTTCACATTCGAACCCACCATTCATGGGGCGCACACGCTGCGAAATCTCAATCGCTTCTACTAGGTCAAACACAAGGTCTACTTTCTCGAAGATTGAGCGCCCTCAAGTAGGGGAGGGCAGTGATGATTGGGGGTTCAGGCGGGTAGTGAAGCGGCCGATACCCACTGCATCAACAGACCGTGTGTATCGGCGGCCTCAGACCAGGCACTCGTGTCATTTTGCGATGTGATGCGAATGCCGGCTGCGCGTAAGCGATCGCACGTGTCAGCTAAATCAGGAACAGCAAAGCACATTGAATGCAAGTGATCGCGTTCGGAAGACGTTTCATCGCGCTTACTAAATCGCGTGATGATGTCGTAGACCTTGAGATCAATGACCTCTTGTCCAGCATCCGTGGGATAGCCAGATACTTCACTTGTTTCAAACAGTGTTGCAATGTTGTCTGCAGACGCCCGGGGCTCTTGTGCAGCCATAGTGAGCCACGCAAATTGTGCGTCTTTCACAATCGAATCGACGGGACGGGCTGGTAACACGTCGTCGTAGTCACGAGGGTCCTGAGCGAAGTGGGTATCGGAGATTTCGATAAGCATCCACGACGTATCAGCCGGGTGAATGAAGAAGTGCCGCCCTGGAATGTCGTAACCAGTCAGGCGATACCCATGGCGACGAAGTGTCGCATCAGCCTTCCAAAGATCGGGAACATGCCAGGCTACTGAGTGCAGAGCCGTTCCAAATTTCTCGATGAAGGATGCAATAGGGCTTTGGGGACTGTCAGCGGAAAAGATTACGAACGGCATGGTTCCCAGCCAAATGGTGTTGAGATCAGCCCCTGATTCCCTCGCCTGGGTTGGGGTCTGTTCCAAGCCAAATGGGATGCCATGGGGTTGTAGATACCGAGCATCAATGGTGACCGTACCGAGCAGGTGTGAGAACCAGTCAATGAATTCTTGATGGTCAGGCGTAGCGATCGCCAAGCGATGGAAATAGGTTTGTTCGACAATCCCTGCAGAGGCGCTGGTGCTCATGAATACATATTCCGTTCTGTGAAGAGATCAGGGGCCACAGTAGGGCCAAACACATCAATTCAGACGGATTCCCGTAAAAGAATAAGTGTCATAATGTACATTATCGGCAAGATTCAGGTGAATGCCGGAATATGTGTTGTGGCTCCAAAGCCCCCTAATTCCTGACAAACTACGGGCCTTTGGAGGATTCATGACTGTTCATACGATTTCACATATTGCCGTCAACGGCTCAGATGCTGACGCTTACGGCAAGTTCTACGTTGATGATTTGGGTCTCAACTTGGTGAGACGAGTTCAGTCAGATATCGCCGAAGGTCAAGATCCTTCGATCCCTCAGGCGCACACGCATGAAACCATTATTTTCAATAACGGTGAACGAGGTGTTGCCATCGAAGCAATCTGTCGCTCGATTCCCAATCCAAATGAACTGCCGTATTCAATGGATCCCATCAAGCTCGGCGTGGATCGCATCTACATCCAATCATCTCAGCACGATGGACCCGATGTCATCCTGCAGGATCCAGACGGCACCAATGTTCAGGTAAGCGCTGGTGATCGCAGTTACATCAAGGGTCTGCGCATGCTGGTTCCAAACTATGTCGCAAGCAGAGCATTCTGGCCTGCAACACTTGGGCTTGAAGTCGTTGATGCGCCAGCGGGTTCGGACTACCAGGGCTATACCGAAGTTCGCAGTGGCAGCGACATATTTCGCATTGAATTACAGGAATCTACTGCCCCGCATATGCCGACATACGGTTTCCAGCTTGGAGCAGGGCGCCTGGCATTTACCGTTGACGATGTCGAAGGAACCTTGAATCAAGCGCTTGCTGCGGGCGCTGAGCAATTTGGTGAACTCGGTCGATTCTCTTTGGGTCCAGTCACCATGGTTGCTGGTTTTTGGCTTGAGCCAAGCGGGGTAATTCTTCAGGCGCTGCAATTCATTAAGAACGCTGATCAATAATTGTGAATAAGTGTTCCAGGGCTACCTGAAACTCTTCATATGTGTTAAGTCCAGCAATCTCTTGGCGTGTGAACCATCCTGAGGCTTTGTTTTCCCACTGAAGCTCGACTGGTGGCGAAAACTTTTCTTTTACTTCGACAACCACGGTTGTGTACGACCACACCTCATGAACATGAGCGGCGTGCTCGCCAAGAATCTCATAGTCAATTTCAATATCTATTTCTTCGCGGAATTCACGAATTGCACCATCAACGGGGCTCTCTCCTGTTTCGATGGCTCCCCCAGGAATAGCCCATTGGCTGCGACCACCTTCAACGTTATCTCCGCGCTGAGCCAGGAAAAACGTCTCGACCCCATTGTCATCACGATGGCGGATCAACACTCCTGAAGCACCGTGTAATCCCCAACGCCGTTCGCCATTTGGGAAGAACACGAATCCATCTCCACTTGCGCCCCAAGGCACTGGAACATGCACAGGCTTACCCTCGGCAGCCGCTTGTGCTGAAAACTGCTGGTGCCAATCCATTCCTGAACTTTAGGGCCAATGATCGCTTCGAGGTGTCAGAAGGGACCGATACGGTTACGCCATGACCTCGCGATCACGTCGCAGCCTGCTGAGTGCTGGCTTTGCCACGATCTGGCTCTTTGGCTGGATCACCTTGGGGTTCAACAATGCAGTTATGAACGTAATCGCCGGGGCTATCGGGCTAGCGAGCGCTAGCTCTGCCATTTGGCTGGCATGGAATAGCGACAATGGGGAATTCCAGGAACCGGCCCCATTCCCTGATGGGACCTTTACCTCCTCATAACCCCTCCCCCACAGTTTTTCGGGAATATGGAGCTCCAGCAAAGGTTTGCCCCAGTGGAACCAGATGGTGAACACAACCGTCTAATTTCCACGAACAGCAAGCCGAAGTGAAGGAGCAGGGTTATGAATGAAATTTCCATGCGCGGGACGCGGATTGGCGCCCTGAGCCTTGAAAATGATCTCCATGTGGTGCCAGCTGATCGACAGGTACTGACCTACATCTGCCCAACGGGGCACAGCACTGTGGTGCCGTTCTCAACTGAAGCCGAAGACATTCCACACACTTGGGGCTGCCGTTGTGGCCGAGAAGCCAAGGCTCAGGGAATTCTTGCCAATATGGCGTCCACCGACGTCAAGGAAGAGCGTTATGTCCGAACCCACTGGGACATGTTGCTCGAACGACGTTCTATTGCTGAGCTTGAGGACCTTTTAGCCGAGCGGCTTGAACTCCTTCACGCACATGAACTCCCGGCTTTGAAAACTGCTTGATCTTCGCAACCTCATGAGTTCGGTGTTGTGGGGTCGTCGTTCTCATGAATGACGACCCCTTCAACAATTTCAGATCCATCATCCCAAGGATTAATTCTCGACTGCAGATTGCTTGCATTCGAGTGTAAGAATGCAAACGGAGCAGCAATCCTTGCCTGGACTAACGGTATAAAGCACAAAAGCGCTAGTACGTCTGTCCAGAATCCAGGAATCAAAAACAACATTCCTGCAACGAAACGAAAACTTAATGCCCGGGAAGGTAGCTGTTGATTTCTCGCGAGTTCTCGTGATTGACGACCCGCAGCTTTGAGTGCAATCCATCCAATTGGGATTCCGACAATGTAAATAAGAAAGGTCCAGCCGAAACCCAGCCATACGATGAAGAACAATGCGGTACAAAATTCCAGGACTGGATATCCCAGAAGCAGGAACTTTTTCATCCTAGGTGTTTCGACTTTTCTCAGCTGCACGTCTTTTTTGCGCCTTTCGGCGAAGGCGCGTGACGCGATCATCGAAACCCCATACGGTCACTCGCCATAGCGCTTCAACAACGATTTTTTGACTCATCTTGCTCGCACCGGCTGTGCGTTCAACGAATGTGATGGGTACCTCAACAACTCGAAGATTACGTTGCGCGGCCCGCCAAGCCAGGTCCACTTGAAAGCAATAGCCTTGGGACGCAACTTCGTGCAGATCAAGTTGTCGCAGTGTTTGCGCTCTGAATGCGCGGTAGCCCCCGGTCACGTCCCTCAGTGGTATTCCAAGCAGCACTCGCGTGTACAAACTGCCGCCTTGAGAAAGAAATTGTCGACTCTTTGGCCAGTTCACGGTTCCGCCGCCTTCAACCCATCTAGATCCAAGAACTAAATCGGCGTCACGAAGGGCATCCAAGAGCAACGGTAATTGCTCAGGCTGATGCGAACCATCAGCATCCATTTCCACTA
>WLOE01000077.1 GCA_009699465.1 Actinomycetota bacterium
CGTAATCACCTTGTGCGCTTTTGCCGGCGAAAGGCCAAGCATGCCCAAGGCAATTTCGATGGAGAGATCAGCGCCAGAATCTTTTGATTTTGGGTCTAACAGTTGGAGCTGCATCGCCGAGAAAATAACAGCGTTCAGGTTGCGGATGCGAAGTTCCGCGTGATCGAATTTTAAAATGCCAGTTTTTACAAGTTGCTTGATATGCAACTGAATACCTTGGGTCAAGGCAGAGGAATGAGTGCTCACCGCGACGAGATTGCGAGCAACAAGTTGAGCGTAACGAGGGTGAGTGGTGCGCATTCGCAGGAAGAGTCGAATAGGTGTCACGAGTTGCTCGAGTGGGTCAGTGATTTCAGTCATCACATTTGCCATCCACTGCTCCCAGTCAGTCATTGCCGCGATGAGCGCGGCCTCAACTAAGGCATCTTTGTTCTCAAAGTGTTTGTAAATTGTGCTAATTGAAATTTGTGCCTGATCTGCGAACTCTTCAATATTGGCTTCTGGCCCTCGTTCAGCGAGTACGGTCTGGGCGGCTTTCAAAAGTGCAACGCGATTGCGCGCGTAATACGCGGCTTTGCGCCCCTTTGATGGATCGCTCGGCTTTTTACCTTTCGCCGTAGTCATGCTGAAACTCTACCGGCATCGATGCTTTTAAACTTGCTAGGCAATTCTTTTTCGTCTTCGCTGTTAACCTGAAACCATGGCCGGAACAACCTCCAACGATTTCGTGAATTCAGGATTTTTCTGGGCGCTCATCGTGTTGATCATTTGGTCCTTCGTATGGAAAGCATTTGCGCTGTATCGCGCAGGCGCGAATCGAAGCCCTGTGTGGTTCGTAGTGCTGTTGGTTGTGAACACCGTTGGAATCCTTGACATTCTTTACTTATTCATCTGGGGAAAAAAGAAAAACGCCCCGGCCGTCACCGTTGTGGGCCAATGACCAAGTCCGCCGACTTTGTTGTTTCGGCTGTTGTTATTCGCGATCGCGATGGTCGAGTGCTGCTCGTTCGCAAGGCAGGAACCACTCGATACATGTTGCCTGGGGGTAAAATTGAAATTGGTGAAACGCCCGCGCTAGCTGCTATCCGTGAACTCCACGAGGAAGTCGGTGCTGTGCTTGACGCTGAACAGTTGCATTTCCTAGGTGACTGGATCACGGCGGCAGCAAACGAACCTGACCATTCAGTGCACGGCTATATCTTCGAGCACCCTTGGATTGATGGTCTTGCGGTGCGTGCTGAGATTGAAGATCTGCTGTGGCTTCATCCAGATGAAATGACTCAACGTAATGATCTGGCGCCACTTCTGACTGAGCGTGTCTTGCCTTCACTTCAATCCTGACTCCCGCAACTTCGGTAACGTGTTGCCATTGAGGCATCGCGCCCCACAAATGAAAAGGAATGCACCCCATGGCTCTGCTCATTTTCGCGGCAATTCTTGGACTCATGACCGTCGTTTCCGGCTTTGGCAAGCTTTCGATGAAAGACAATGTGGTTGAGATGTTGAACCACGTTGGTCTCAACGAACGTCAGATCCGACTGCTGGGAACCGTAGAGATCCTGGGCGCGATTGGTTTGCTCTTCGGCATTTGGCTGCCAATCCTCGGGTTGCTTGCAGCCCTTGGTTTTGTTGCTTACTTCCTCGGTGCAGTGATTGCGCACATTCGAGTGCGCGATGGCATCAAAGACATGGCCCCAGCCATTTTGCTCACCGTTCTCTCGATCATTGTCACCGTTCTTCAATTCTCTCGCTAGGAGAGGCACCTTTGCCTCTTGAATTTCTCAGAAGCCAGTGATTGAGTGAGCAAGTCTCTGAAGGAACGCATCAATTCATTTATCTGACAATGTATTAGGAGAGATTCATGACTGATCAAGGCGGAAAATGCCCGGTAGCTCATGGTGCAGTAACCACGTCAGAGGGTTCAAATGAAATGTGGTGGCCTAATAGTCTGAAGTTAGAGATCTTGAGTCAGCATGACACGAAAGTTAATCCCCTCGGCACCAACTTTGACTATCACGAGGAGCTCAAGAAGTTAGATGTTGATGCACTGAAGAGGGATCTTCATGACTTTATGACAGATAGCCAGTCTTGGTGGCCAGCAGATTGGGGTCACTACGGCGGACTGATGATCCGTATGGCATGGCACTCAGCGGGTACTTACAGAATTGCAGACGGACGTGGCGGCGGTGCTACGGGTAATCAACGCTTTGCACCACTGAACTCTTGGCCCGACAACGTTAACCTCGATAAAGCGCGTCGATTACTTTGGCCAATCAAGAAGAAATATGGAAACAAACTCAGCTGGGCAGATCTGATGATTCTTGCCGGAACAATTGCCTACGAGTCAATGGGTCTTAAAACATTTGGTTTTTCTTTTGGACGAGAAGATATTTGGGCGCCGGAAATTGATACATATTGGGGCTCAGAGCAAGAGTGGCTAGCTCCAAGTGATTCACGTTATGGCGATTTAGCCGATGCAACGACGATGGAAAATCCACTAGCTGCAGTTCAGATGGGATTGATTTACGTTAACCCAGAAGGTGTTAACGGAGTCCCAGATCCACTGAAGACCGCACAGCAGGTGCGCGAAACTTTCGCCAGAATGGCGATGAACGATGAAGAGACTGTTGCTCTCACTGCAGGCGGCCACACCGTGGGTAAGGCTCACGGAAATGGAAGCGCTGCGAATCTTGGTCCAGAACCAGAAGCTGCAGATATCGCCGAACAAGGTCTTGGTTGGATCAATCACAAAACTCGTGGCATTGGGCGCGATACCGTGACAAGCGGAATTGAAGGTGCTTGGACCACTTATCCAACTCAATGGGACAACGGTTACTTCGAACTATTATTCAAGTATGACTGGGAGTTAAAGAAGTCTCCAGCCGGAGCGCATCAGTGGGAACCAAAGAATCTCGCAGAAAAAGACGCGCCTGTTGATGTTGAGGATTCATCAATGCGTCTTAATCTCATGATGACTGATGCCGATATGGCAATGATCAAGGACCCTATTTATCGCGGAATATCAGAGCACTTCTATAAGAACCCTGAATATTTCGATGAGGTTTTTTCGCGCGCTTGGTTTAAGTTAACGCACCGCGATTTAGGTCCTAAAGCTCGCTACGTTGGACCAGATGTTCCAAAAGAGGATCTCATTTGGCAAGATCCAATTCCTGCTGGCTCAACTGCTTATAAAGTCGAAGATCTCAAGACAGCGATTGCGGCTACAGATTTAACCGTTGCAGAATTGGTAACAACTGCATGGGATAGCGCTCGAACATTTCGCGGTTCAGATAAGCGTGGTGGAGCAAATGGTGCTCGTATTCGTTTAGAACCGCAGAAGAGCTGGAAGGGTAATGAGCCAACTCGTTTAGCGAAAGTTCTTGCTGTGCTCGAGCCACTGGCCCAGAAGCATGGTGCGAGCCTTGCTGATGCAATAGTTCTTGCGGGCAACGTAGGTATTGAAAAAGCTGCAGTAGCAGCTGGTGTCGAAGTGAGTGTTCCATTTATGGCTGGGCGTGGAGACGCACTTGTGGAACAAACAGATGCAGATTCATTTGCACCGTTAGAACCAGTGCATGATGGTTTTAGAAATTGGCTGAAAGAGGATTACATCGTCTCTCCAGAAGAGCTTCTCCTTGATCGCGCTCAATTAATGGGGCTTACGGCACCAGAGATGACAGTGCTTATTGGGGGACTTCGAGTTATTGGAGCGAACTATGCAGGATCAAAGCATGGAGTCTTTACCGACAACGTCGGAGTTCTATCGAATGACTTCTTCGTGACATTAACCGATATGGAATATGTCTGGGAACCTGCAGGTGAAAATCTCTATGACTTGAGAAGTCGCAAGACTGGAGAGGTTAAGTTCACAGCCACTCGCGCGGATCTCGTTTTTGGATCAAACTCGATTCTTCGTGCTTACGCTGAGGTGTATGCGCAGGACGACAACAAAAAGAAGATGGTGGATGACTTCATTGCTGCGTGGGTAAAGGTGATGAACGCCGATAGATTTGATGCGAAGTAAGGCAGAGTTTTGAGTTCAAATGTCAGCCAAAGAAATTGATGAGTATTTAAAAAGCGTCACGGAACCGCAACGTTCAACTTTGCAAGAAGTGCGCGAGCGAATCCGCTCAATACTTCCTGATGGTGAAGAGTGCATCTCCTATGGGATGCCGGCGTTCAAGGTTCGCGGCAAAGTGATGGCGGGCTTTGCGGCAGCTCGGCACTTTAATTCCTATTACCTACACAGCGGCTCGATCTTGAATCTATTTGAATCTGAACTTGCGAGCTATTCGAGTACCAAGAGCGCTTTGCATTTCCCGAAAGACAAACCGCTGTCCAAAGCGCTACTCAAAAAACTCATAGATGCGAAATATGCACTGGTCTTTGGTGAGGTTGCTCTCAAGGCGAAGCCAGATCCCGATGAGTTATGGCGTTCATATGGACTTGCTTCTCCTGCCCGTAGAGCTCTGATCGGTGCGGGCATCTTCAAGGTTTCCGACCTCAAACGCCTCAAAGATCGCCAATTAGAGGAATTACATGGCATCGGTCCAAGCGCACTAAAAACCCTCAAGGAGCTTTCGGGCAAAGGGTGACGATTCGTTGCTTAGGGTGCTGACCCCGTAAGGTCAGCGGGTGCCAAGCAGAGAAGATCTTCGTAACGTAGCCATCATCGCCCACGTCGACCACGGCAAAACCACGCTCGTGGATGCCATGTTGTGGCAGTCAGGTGCCTTCCGTGAGAACCAAGACGTGAACGACCGCGTCATGGACTCCATGGACCTCGAGCGCGAAAAGGGCATCACGATCCTCGCGAAGAACACCTCGGTGCACTACTCAGGGCCAGGTGCTCCTGAGGGCGGCGTCACTTTCAACATCATCGACACCCCAGGTCACGCTGACTTCGGTGGCGAAGTTGAGCGCGGCTTGGAAATGGTTGATGGCGTGGTGCTTCTCGTAGACGCATCTGAAGGCCCACTTCCTCAGACCCGCTTCGTGCTTCGCAAGGCCCTGCAAAAGGGTCTTCCTGTTGTGCTTGTGATTAACAAGGTTGACCGTCCCGACTCCCGTATTGGTGCAGTCGTTGATGAGGCCTATGAGCTCTTCCTAGATCTTGATGCAACAGAAGCTCAGATTGACTTCCCCATTATCTACACCAGCGCTAAGGCTGGCCGTGCTTCATTGACGCGCCCCGCGGATGGCGGCATGCCAGAAGAAGAAAATCTTGAGCCACTGTTCAAGTTGCTCCTTGAGACTGTGCCGGCACCTCAGTACATCGAAGGTGCTCCTCTGCAAGCTCACGTCACCAACCTCGACGCGTCCCCTTATTTAGGTCGTTTGGCTCTTTGCCGAGTGCACCAGGGCAACATTAAAAAGGGTCAGCAAGTTTCTTGGATGAAGACCGATGGCACCATTGAACGCGCCAAGGTTGTTGAACTCATGATGACCGAAAACCTTTCACGCGTTGTTGTTGAGAGCGCAGGTCCAGGCGACATCATCGCAGTGGCCGGTATTCCTGAAATCACTATCGGTGAAACCCTTGGTGATCCAGATAACCCAATCCCACTGCCAGTAATCACTGTTGATGAGCCATCAATCTCCATGACTATCGGCATTAACACTGCACCGCTGGCTGGCAAGAGCGGCAAGAAGCTCACTGCAAGCATGGTCAAGCAGCGCCTTGAGCAAGAGCTCGTTGGCAACGTTTCGATTCGCATGAACACCACTGAGCGTCCAGATACCTGGGAAATTCAGGGCCGTGGCGAACTTCAGCTTGCGATTCTCGTGGAAATGATGCGTCGCGAAGACTTTGAACTCACTGTTGGTAAGCCACAAGTTGTTACCCGTGTGATTGACGGTAAGAAGTGCGAACCAATGGAGAAGTTGTCCATTGATATTCCTGAGGATTACCTCGGTGTTGTCACTCAACTCATGGCGCTTCGCAAGGGTCGCATGGAGCAAATGGTGAACCACGGCACTGGCTGGGTTCGCATGGATTACATCGTTCCTGCCCGTGGCTTGATTGGATTCCGAACTGAGTTCCTTACCGAAACTCGCGGCACTGGCTTGTTGCACCATGTGTTTGAGCGTTATGAACCATGGCACGGCGAATTGCGTACCCGCCCAACCGGTTCGCTTGTTGCTGACCGCACCGGCCCAACCACTGCTTTCGCACTTGCAAACCTGCAGGAGCGCGGCACGATGTTTATTGGCCCAGGTACTGATGTGTACGAAGGCATGATTGTTGGTGAAAACTCACGTCAAGATGACATGGATGTGAACCCAACGAAGGAAAAGAAGCTCACCAACATGCGTTCATCTGCAGGTGACATCCTTGTTCCCCTCATTCCACACAAGCAACTGTCACTCGAGCAGGCTCTTGAATTCTGTCGCGAAGATGAGTGCGTAGAAATCACGCCATCAAGCGTGCGTATTCGCAAGGTGCTATTGACTCAGGTTGATCGCGCTCGCGCAGGCCGCAAGCCAAAGAACTAAACCTTAACCAAAAGCACGAACTAGTCGCCGAGATGGCTGCGAAAGAAATCAACTTCTAATCGCAGCAAGTTCTCGGCGACTATTTCTTGTGGGGTCATGTGTGTGACACCGCTCAGTGGAACTACTGAATGTGGTTTGCCTGCAGCAAGCAATGCGCTTGAAAGTTGCAGGGTGTGTGCTGCGAAAACATTGTCGTCGGCTAAACCGTGAATTAACAGCAAAGGTTTCTCGAGTTGGTCAGCCTTATTCAGCAGAGATGTTTTTTCATAAGCCGCAGGATTCCCTTGTGGAGTTCCTAGATAGCGCTCGGTATAAGCAGTGTCGTAAAGCGACCAGTCGGTTACGGGTGCGCCAGCTACTGCAGCGCTGAAGATATCCGGACGCTCCAGTAAGGCCAGGGCTGCCAGATACCCACCAAATGACCAGCCACGAATACCCACGCGAGAAATATCCAGGTCAGGGTTGGTCTCAGCTAATGCGAGTAACGCTTCTACTTGATCAGCAACGGGATACGTCGCAAGGTCATGGTGAACTGCACGCTCCCATGCTGGCCCACGGCCTGGTGTTCCGCGGTTGTCAGTGACGATTACCGCAAATCCTTGATCAGCAAACCATTGCTCTGAAGTAAAAGCAGCGGCATTTCGCATCACACGCTGCCCATGCGGGCCGCCATAAGGCGAAAGGATCACCGGCAACTTCTTTGACCCCATTACATGCCCAGTTGGCCACAGTACGCACGTTTCTAGATCGAGCACACCTGCTTGCAAGTAGTGCGGTTGCACCTTGATGTTTGGGATCTCTGCATGGTTTCCAATCGACCATGAATGCTGCGCGGTCTTTGCAGTGAACGTGGTGCGAGGTTGTAATGAGTCTGCTTCGACAATGACTGACGTTTGGCCGCTCACCACACCGGATGACCATGAGTGCTCGTCAGTAAGCGCAGTGACCGAGCCAGTTGCGTAGTTGACTCGGTAGAAAGCTTGAGTCGTTGGTTCAAGGGATGCGGCAACAACAGCACCGGTTTCATCGCTATCAATCAGTGCACGCACTTGAAGGTTCTCGGGTGTTATGAAAACATCGGCACGAGCCAAGCGATACGTATCTGTTGCTTCATCATTCACGATTTCAAGCAGTTGTTGATCGAAATCAATGCTTGGCACTCCAGGCATCACGTCAATCCACGCCGTGTCGGTGCGGCGTTGAAGCTCGGTGAGTTCCCCAGTCGTGGCATTCAGTAGTTGGATACTCACGAGGTTTTGCTCGCGATTGAGCAACTCAAGAACAGTGCCATGTTGCGAAGGAGCAACAGTTGCTAGATATGGGAAAGCTTCAAGATCCCATGTCACTTGGGTGCGTTTGCCGACTGAGGTAATAACCCAAAGTTCAACAACAGCATTTGTGGTGCCAGCAGCAGGGTAGCGTCGCGATTGCGGCGCAAGGCCAGGCTGCGCAGGA
>WLOE01000078.1 GCA_009699465.1 Actinomycetota bacterium
AAACCATGTGCTGGAAGCGGTGCATGCATATAAGGCCAGCAATGAAACGAAACCGCTCGTGGTTGTTGGCAGCGCTCCCTATTCCCAGTGGTACGTGGATGCTGTGCATGGCGCAGCAGCCAATGATCCACGCATTCACTTCACCGGCGGCATCTACGACCAAGAACTTCTTGACCAGCTCTATGGAAATGCCACCACCTACGTCCATGGCCATAGTGTTGGTGGCACCAACCCGAGTTTGCTGCGCGCGATGGGCGCAGGCGCTGCGGTGTTGGCATACGAGGTTGAGTTCAATCGCGAAGTGACCAATAACCAAGCACTGTTCTGGGCTGATGCTGACGTACTCACCGCGTTATTCAATGAGATTGCCACCGGAAGTAAAGATCAAGAACTCGCAGACCTCAAAGCTAAGAGCCAACAGCGAATTCTTGAGCATTACCAATGGGATCAGGTCACTGATCAGTATGAAGCTTTGATTAAGAAGCTGTATGACAGCAAGAAAAACAAAAGCAAAAATGAAGGCGCGAAGAAATGACCGTCGGCGTAGTCATCGTCACGCATAACTCTGCGCATTTCATCGCCGAGACTCTTGAAAGCGTCAAGCGCCAAACCCAGTTGCCCGACTTCATTGCCGTGATTGATGATCATTCTGCTGACAACACTATTCAGATCGCTCGTGAACAGCTTCTGAGTTCAGGTATCCGGTACGTGATTCACCCGGCTACTACTGAAGCTGACGATCTTCACACGCGTATCGCCCAAAACTTCATGCAAGGTGTGAAAGCCGCGCAAAGCAATGGCGCGGAGATTGTTGTTCTCGGTGATCACGATGACATTTGGCATGAACATCGCATCGCTCAACACGTGAAGAGCTTTGAAGAACACCCCACTGCAGTAATGGTGGCAGCCGATGGCGTGATCAAGAGTGATGGCGAATCATCAATGGAACACACGGCGATGCCAGCTACCCTGCGAAGCTCATTCCCCGTGCCAGTTAACTTCAATGGGCTACGCACCACTCAGCAATTCAGTTACGTACTCAAGCATTCTGTTGCCACCGGCGGTGCAAGTGCCATCAAGCCGGAGAAGTTCCATAATTTTGATGTGCCAAAGGGTTGGTTGCATGATCGTTGGTGGAGTTTGGCAGCAACGGCTCACCGCGGCTTAGTCATCGACTCCACACCGGTGATCGACTACCGAATCACTGCAGCCCAGCAAGTAGGCCTTGATACCGCGAACCAGCAATCCAGCAAAGCCGGTTGGCTTGGGGGGCACTTCAAGAAGTTGCCTCGCACCATCAAGCGCATCTATGACCTCGTGCCGCTGTACATCGCCAGCCGCTAGTCACTAGAACAGACAGGTTACGAGCTACAACCCACGCAAATGTGTGACGCAAACCGAAGCCGTTGGCGAACCAATTCCTAAGTAAGGCACTGTGGTGCATTCCAAAGGTGTAGGTGCAAGAGCTGCCGGAATCGACGCGAAGAACGTATCAATCTGTGCTTGCGATGGTGCATATAGCGCAAGCACTGTTGGGCGTAGCAATTGTTGAAGTTCATTGGCGCCATCAACAGAAAGCACCGCACCTTCAGCAACGTTGTTGTACTTGCCCCAGAGCTGCATGGCAGCAATTGTGCTGGTCAATCGATCAGGATCGGTCCACGTGGCGATGCGATCAGTAGGCGAAGTGTGTGACAACACAAACTCTTGCGCTGCAACATTGGATCGCATCAGATCTTCAACTTGGTAATCAAAATACGCAGCATTCATTGGGTACTGCCCATAAATTCCTAGGTTTCCTCGACCATTTTGCAAGAACTGCGAAGCCAGACCCATCACGATGAGCGCAAGCATCACAGCAAGCCAACCAACGAGTGATCCTCGGGTTGCGCAGAGCATCAGCGTCACAAACACCACAGCGGAGGTCAACAACACAATTGAAAGCCCAGTGCTCATGTCGAAGATGCGATTCGAATTGCCTGCCCAGAGCATGAACACGATCAAGAATGGGATGAAGAGCCATCCGGCAAGTGACACCTGTCGCTGACCAAAAACGCAAGCAATAGCAATCACGATTGCTGTGAGAGCGCCTGGCCAACACATTGCTGCGTAGTGCGGGGCTTCAATCCAGGGGCCTGGGATGAGCTGCATGTAGCCAAGAGTGAAGGCGATATTCACCAGTGCCAGCATCAGTGCCGTTGCAGTCCAACGATTGCGAACAAACACAAGTGCGAAGCCGGAAACGATCACTGAAAGCAGCAATACCAAGAACGCAACATCGCGTGTCCAGATATGTGGATCGCTAATGAACGATGCGTAATCAAGTTTTGCGTTCCAGGATCGGTACGTGCCAAACCAATCAAGGCCCGGAAACATCTTGTGCCCGAGTAACAAAAAGGCACTCAAGGAAACAGCAAAGCCAAGAACAATCCAAAGCAATTCGCGAAGAAGCGCGAGTACGTTCACGCGATCTACCCACCACGCAACGAGTCGGATTCCTAGCCACAGGAATCCTGCGAGCATGGCGTTATAGGGATTGAGCATCACGAGCCAGCCGAACACCAATCCCACGAGCATTGGTTGAGTTAGGTGATACCCGCGGCCGGGAACCGCTCGCAATCGCGATGCACCAAGAGCGATCAACACGAATGTTGCTGCCATGGCTGCCCCAGTGGCGTAGGTATTGCCCAAATAGCTGAGCACCATTGTGTTGAGGCCAACAAAGAAGGCCAGGGCCACCGCCAGTGCTCGGCCAGTTACACGGCGAGCAAGCCAATAGACCGCGCCTACGACAAGCAACAACAACAGACCCCGCCAGATGGCAAAGCCGGCCCAGATGCCAAACATCTTGATTAGGCCATGCACGGGAGCCAGGTACCCAAGTCGAGTCCAGTAATAGGAACCATCGAGCGCTCGGTCGTTCACCGAATGGCCAAAGATGGCCAAGGTTGCTGAGAATTGAGAGTCAGGGGAATTAAAGCCAGTCCACCATTTGGCCCCGACGCCCCACATCACAACCGCCCAAACCGCCAAGACCAGGGTGATCTCAGTGAGAGCAAAACGTGCGCGAGTACGTGTCATGGTGAATGAAGCGTAGGTACCGATCATGCAATCTGCGTTGACTCTTCGCCGAAGTCGGCGAGGATTCGGATTTGCCCGCCAAGTGCTGTGATGTAGGCACGTAACGTCGTGATTTCCGAACGATCGATTTCTCCACGTTCAATTGCTGAAACTCTGCGCTGTGAAACGCCCATGACCTTTGCGACCTGAACCTGAGTGAGTTTCTTGGATTTGCGAAGTTGGGCAAGCTCATATCCAGTAATGAGGTTTTGAATTGCGCGACGACCGGATTCCTCTTGTTCGGGCGTACGAGGCCGCTTCTTCTTAACATCCTCCCAACGAACCCACTCAGTCATGGTCGTTCTTCCTCTCGTGCGTGTAGCCAGTCTTCAAATCTTTGATCGGCGATGGGAATTGCCTTTCGATACCAGTTGTTCCATTCACCCTGCTTGTCCCCGGCCAGGAGCAGTACCGCATTGCGTGCCGGGTCGAAGGCGAACAGAATTCGAAAGTTGCCAGTCCGTAACTCCTTCATGTTTGCGAACTTGCTTCCATGTATCCGGTCAACCAGCGGCCTACCCAGAGTTGGCCCGAATTCACTCAGTGCCTCGATCGCGTCATCAATTCGATCAAAAGTGGAGCGATCAAGAGACTCAATCCAGATAGCGACCTCGAGTACGACAACTACCGTCCATCGTGATTCACTGCCCTCGGAATAGAACTCATGCATTCTAAATCAGATCGAGAGAGAAGTAAATATTTGGCATGGCTCACTGCTCCTTTGACTGTAAAACCGCCAGTGTCAGCCGACAAGGCAGCAGTGATCAAACGACTATCCACAGCCCACACCACCGTGAATAGGGCGTGGGCACAAGGAGCATTCCCACTAGGCTCTTTGAGGTGTCCGCCCTGTTGATCGACGTCACTGACCTCGTCGAATTCCTCCAGCGCAGCGAATCCGTATCTGGCGTCCAGCGCGTGATCGCCGAGACCACTCCATTTCTTGAAGGTCACTCAGAATCAGCCGCCCAAGCCGTGATCCTTGATCGTGGCCGCGGGGTATTTGTGCAACTGAGTCATACCGAGCATCACGTACTCATTCACCGAGGAGCCCGAGCTGGCAGCGATGCCAGCCGTGACGAGCTCGCCGCGGTAGCCACGGGTGCACTGAACCGAGCCGCCACTGCCACTGCGGTCAAGATCAACCAGGGCGATGTCTTGCTCTTCCTTGGTGCATTGTGGATCAACGACGCACTGATGTTGGCAGCGCGAGATGCGCATGCCCAAGGGGCAACGCTCGTTGATCTTCTGTATGACCTCACACCAGTGCTACAGACCGGTCACACCGCAGCAGTGAACAAGTTATTTGAGCGCTACCTCAATTTGATTTGTCAGACAGCCAGCCGTGTTCCAGCAATCTCATACTCAAGTCGTCGAGATTTTGAAACTTATGCAACATCGCATGGCTATGAAGTTGTGCCAGGTGCTGCCACTGGTTTGCCATGTGGTTTGACTCCAGAAAGTTTCGACGCGCAGCACGCAAACACCAATCCATGGCCCAGGGATTACGTGCTCTTCGTGGGCACAGTTGAATCACGCAAGAATCACATCCTTGCGTTCAACGCATGGCGGGAACTCATCGAAACCCACGGTGCAGAGAATGTGCCTGATTTAGTGTGTGTGGGCCGTTTAGGTTGGCACTCAACGGAATTTCTCACCTCGTATGTCACCAGCCACGGTCTTGACGGCAAGATCAGCGTGCTCAGCACTAGCGTGAGCGATGCAGAGCTGGCCGACTTTTATGCGGGCTCAGAATTTACGATCTACCCGTCGAATTACGAGGGTTGGGGCTTGCCTGTTTCGGAGAGCATTGCCTTTGGCAAAGTTCCCGTTGTTGCCGACAACTCTTCCCTTCGCGAAGCAGGAAGAGATCTCGCGGTCTATTTCGAGACTGACAATCAGGCTGCCTTCATCCACGCGCTTGAGGCCGTACTCAACAAAGAAAACCGCGCGCAACTCCAAGCACGTATTACTTCAGACACCACACCACCGATTACGTGGGCAAAAATTGCCGATGTGATCAATCAAGAAATTGCAGCAGCGCAAGCTGTAGGAAGCAGGCCACTCATGGTTCCCGCAATCGAACTCGGTCGTGAATACATGCTCAGCGTGGGCTCACCTGCGCCCGACTCTGGCTACGCCGATCAGGTGCTTGAGCATCTTCAGAGTGAGGGCTTAACCCCAATGCTGCGCCAGCCTCGTGGTGAGCGCGATTTCGAAATCGTGGACGCCGCAGTGATTGGCACCTTCGGTTCACCTCAGGTGTGGGGAAATGAGCTTCGCCCAGGCAAGCGTGCTGACTTCCGCATTGAGCGCCCTGTTGCTGGTCCGCTTGCGCTGTTGATTTCAACTCGATCCATGCCAGGTGTGGTCACCATTGATGCCATTGGCCCAGGCGGACCAGTCAAAGAAGAGGTGTACCTCGGTTCAGTGATCAAACTGCCTCTGGGTGATGGCCGAGCCGGAGATTCAGCTCAAGTAAGCCTGACAGTTACCGATGCCACGAATTCCATCGAAGGCTTCATGGGCATTCGCTCCTTCGTCGTACTCAAGGCCGATGATCTCACCGCAGAAGTGCTCGCCCACAAGTCAGCTGCTGAAGCGATGCGTCAAGAGCTCGACTTCATTCAGAGCACGCGCTCGTGGAAGGTCACTGCGCCGCTGCGCAAGATCAAAGGCCGCGGAGCGAACTAGTTCGCAGCAACATCACCCACGGTGATTGGGTAACGCACTGTCGTTCCAATTGAAGTGGTGCTACCAAAAGATGTAGCCGTCAGTGTGCATGAACCCTTACCGATGGCATTGAGTCGCGATCCAGCGATCACGCATGGGCCATCAACACTGAACAACACAGGCGACCCTGAAGTTGCAACGCCACTCACAACCTGACTTGTTGTACGAGCCATCGCAAACGGTGAACTTGGCGAAAGCGTTGTCGCTCCAACTGTCGTAGTGATCTGATCAGTGACTAATGCTGGCAGGACTTTGATCTGCTGGGTTGAAACATTGCTGTAGCCGGGGTTATTGCCGGTGAATTCAGCGCGTAAGAAATGCAAACCCTCTGTTGGTGGAGTCCAGGTCATTGAAGCCACACCATTCACTGTTGGTACTGATCCACGAATTCCTACACCGTCGAAGAGAAATCCAACGCTGCCTTCAACAATTCCGGCACCGAGCACCGCGTTAATGGTTGACGTTTGACCCACCCGAAGTGCGGGCGCGAAACGATAAGAAACCATTGGCGCATAACCAACAATCTCTGGTTGTTGAACAGAGCTCACAGACGGAGCAAAGGCAGGAGTTTGCTGGTTGTACGTACCAAAAACTGGGTAAGCACCATATGCATCGGGAGTCCAAGGAATGTTGGCTACGGAAACCAGTGGATCACTGGTTGGTTGCAACCAGCCTGTGCCGAGTACCGGACCGGTAGTACCAACTAAGTACTTCCGCAATGTAACCGAACCTTGCGGGCGAACGCTGCCAGCCAACGCGCGCACATAGGCCGTTGTCAGATTTGACTCAACGTTGAACTGCAATTGATTTGGAGTATTCACCGAAATTGATGTTGCAGCTGCAAGAACGGGAACCTGTGTAGAAACAGAAGCTGCAGCACCTGTTCCAGTGATCGTCCAAATACCACTCGTTGTTGGAGTCCACGAGGTTGCGCCAAAGCCAGCACTATTCAAAGAGATTGATAACACAATTGCAGCTGGACCCGAGGAGACAGTGAAAGTGACTGACGTAGAACCAGCCTTAGGTACAAACACGTTCAGCGGCTGTGCGACGCCGACCATTGCATTAGCGGTTGCTGCGTAAGGGGCAGGCGAGACTCGAGGAGCACTCGTTGCCGGCACGGCAAGCACCACCGTTGAAGCAGCAACTGCTATTGCTGCAGCACCGAGGGAAGCTTTTTTAAACATCAGTTCTCCTTTATTGAAGGCGACAGTAACTGATTTAGTGCAAAAAGAAAGTCGGGGTAGGAGTTCACTCCTACCCCGACACTTCTAACGAAAGTTACTTCTTCTTCTTTGGAGCAGCGTTCACAGAGATCGTGTACGTCTCGCTACCTGGCTTCAACTGCGCATTGCCTGCAGTGAAAGCAGTGACTTGGCACTGACCTGCACTGAGAGCAGTCAACACTGAACCATTAATCACGCAAGGGCCTTGCTCACTGAACAACACAGTGGTGTTTGAAGTGGTTGTGGCAGCAAGAGTGACGGACTGACCAGCAGTCATCACGATTGGCGAAGCGATCTGCCATACGGGCTGTGAAGGTGGATCAACAACGATGTTGTCTGCAGGAAGTGATCCTTGGATGTTCACTGTTTGTGAATTCGCTCCACTTGCTTGACCAGCTTGGCCAGGAACTGGGTTTCCGGTGTAGGTCACTGCGATGGTGTGAATACCTGTGGTTGGTGGTGTCCACTGGTAGGTAGCAACGCCATTGACGGTCGGGATGGAACCACTAATGCCAGTTCCATCCATAGAGAAGGCAACTGAGCCATTAGGGATACCGGCACCAAGTACAGCCTGAAGCACTGTTGCCGTGCCCGCATAGAGATTTGCTGGCCAACGAAGTGCAACAGTGGTATTCGCCGTCGTTACGAATGGTTGCGAGATCGGACTTGTCGATGACGTGAAGTTTCCGTTACTTGGTTGGAATGTGGCCACCAGCGCCTGTGCGCCACCAGTGCCCGGCGTCCATGGCAGGCCAACGGTCGCAGTTGAAGTGCCGTAGTTACCAGAGATTGGCTGGGTCGTAATGCCGTTGCCACCTGCAGTTGCGAGATAGACCTGACCAGTTGGTGCGATATTGCCAATTGGT
>WLOE01000079.1 GCA_009699465.1 Actinomycetota bacterium
ACTGAGCATCCCCCCATTGAAAAAGGCATAGAGGGAAGCTCGGCGTTGGAGTGCATAATCAATAGGGGAACGAGGAGCGGTCGGGTCTTTGACTGGCTCTGCCGGCGGCAGTGGTTGGTTCTTGGCTGGCTTTCCCGACTCTCCACGCGCAACGGAACCTCGAATCGCGGATTTACGTGGACCAGCCATGGACTCAGTCTAAGCGGCGAATTAGGCCTCGTGAGTTTGCTTCGATATATCGATTTGATATATCTTTACGTTATGACGAAACGGGCTGACATCCTTGAGTTTGCCGTTTTGGGCATGCTCGGCGATGGCCCGCTGCATGGCTATGAATTGCGCAAGCGCCTAGATACCGTTCTTGGGCCATTTCGCACCCTGAGTTTTGGGTCGCTCTACCCGTGTTTGCGCCGCATCGAGCAACGCGGCTTGATTACCCAGGTCACGGTTACCCCTGCCATTGATAGCAATGCCCCTGCACTCAGTGGCAAGCGCGCCCGAGTGGTCTATGCCCTCACCGGTGAAGGCAAGGAAGCTTTCGAGCACTGGGTTAATGAAGCAGGGCCTGAGGCTTGGGAAGACGAAGGATTCGCAGCGCACCTCGCTTTCTTTGGTCGAACCGAAGCCCGAGTGCGCGTACGCATCCTTGAAGGCCGCCGCTCCCGGTTGGAAGAGCGCGTTGCAATGCTGCGTGAATCAATGAAACGCCAGCGCGAAAGTGTCGACGCTTACACCCTGGAGTTACAAAACCACGGACTGGATCGAGCCGAACACGAAGTGCGCTGGCTCAACGAACTTATTACCACCGAGCGAAAGAACGCAGAAGTCGCTCAACAATCAAGCACGGCCTGACATACAAACAAGGAGAAAACCATGGGATCAATACGCGTCGCCATTGTTGGCGTTGGCAACTGTGCGGCTTCGCTCGTACAGGGTGTTGAGTACTACAAAGACGCAGATCCATCAGGCGCAGTGCCAGGTCTGATGCACGTGCAGTTCGGTGACTATCACGTTCGCGATGTGAAGTTCGTTGCTGCATTTGACGTCGACTCAAAGAAGGTTGGTCTGGATCTCGCTGACGCCATTGGCGCTTCAGAGAACAACACCATCAAGATTTGCGACGTTCCACAAACTGGTGTCACCGTTCAACGCGGTCGCACCCTTGATGGTCTTGGCAAGTACTACCGCGAAACGATTACCGAATCAGATGCGGCAGAAGTTGACGTCGTTGCAGCTCTCAAGGCTGCTGAAGTTGATGTTGTTGTCTGCTACCTCCCAGTGGGTTCAGAAGATGCAGCACGCTTCTACGCTCAATGTGCAATCGATGCAGGCTGTGGTTTCGTCAACGCACTTCCAGTCTTCATTGCAGGTACGCCAGCATGGGCACAGAAGTTTGTTGACGCTGGTCTGCCAATTGTTGGCGATGACATTAAGAGCCAGGTTGGCGCAACCATCACCCACCGCGTGCTTGCAAATCTCTTCCAGGACCGCGGAGTTATTTTGGATCGCACCTACCAACTCAACGTTGGTGGCAACATGGACTTCAAGAACATGCTTGAGCGCGATCGCTTGGAATCAAAGAAGATTTCAAAGACTCAATCAGTAACTTCACAGATGAACCACGATATGGGTGCAGACAACGTTCACATCGGACCTTCTGACTACGTTGCATGGTTGAACGACCGCAAGTGGGCATTCATCCGCTTGGAAGGTCGCGCATTCGGCGACGTGCCATTGAACCTCGAGTACAAGCTCGAAGTATGGGACTCACCAAACTCAGCTGGCGTCATCATCGACGCAGTTCGTGCAGCAAAGATCGCTATGGATCGCAAAATCGGTGGCCCAATCCTTTCTGCATCGAGCTACTTCATGAAGTCCCCTCCTGTGCAGTACAACGACTCTGAAGCAAAGCAAGCCGTTGAAGACTTCATCTCAGGAAAGATCAACAGCTAATTCTCGTTTTATGCAAAGGCCCGGCGGATTTTCTGTCGGGCCTTTCGCTTGCCTGGCACTAGCACTACATTCACTCAAATGACGAAATTTTCAGCACTGCGCGAGGTGCTCGCCCGACGTGACTTTCGTCGACTCTTTTCCGTGCGACTTGTTGGGCAATTTTCTGATGGCTTAGTTCAAGCCGCACTTGCAACCTTTGTTTTGTTCTCACCTGAGCGCCAACCATCTGCACTGAAAGTTGCAACTGCGTTTGCAATCTTGCTGCTGCCCTACTCGATCATTGGCCCATTTGCTGGAGTATTCCTTGACCGATGGCGGCGGCGTAATGTGTTAGTCAAGGCAAATTTTTTGAAAGCACTTGGCATTCTTCCAATTCTTTGGCTGATTGCTGCCAGCAATGATGGTGCATTACTGGGTATCGCTGTGTTACTTGTGCTTGGTGTCGGGCGCTTCGTTCTTGCCGCTTTATCTGCGTCGCTGCCACATGTTGTTCAAGGCCGTGACCTCGTCACAGCAAATGCGCTCACGCCAACTTCCGGAACGATTGCTGCAGCCCTTGGAGCTGGCGCGGGTGTTGCATTGCGCTCAATGGTTGGTGGCGGTGACGCAGGCAGCCAATTCATTTTGATGTTGGCCGCAATTGGTTTTGTCATTTCCGCACTCATTGCACTGCGAATTGCACCATCGGCTTTAGGTCCATCTGGTAATCGAACATCCGACACCTTGATGGGTGTTCTGCGCGGATTTATTGATGGCTTGCGCGTACTTGGCACACACCCACGCCCACGACGCGCAATTGGAGTTGTTGCTATCCATCGCATTGCACTTGGCATGCTGACCGTGGTGGCCCTCTTACTTGTGCGCAACACCTTTAACACCACAGCGCAGGCAGACCTAGCCCTAAGGCAGTTCGCGATCATGACCGCCGCAGCAGCACTTGGCGCGCTTCTCGGTGCCTTCTTCACACCGAGTGCGACCCGAATTTGGGGGACAACGCGATGGTCGGCCGTAGTACTCATCCTCGGTGGAATTGGCGGTGGAACGTTCGTGCTGCTCGGTGCGATGAGTGTCTGGCTACCCATGCTGCTTGTAGGCGCTTCGTTCTTTGGCTTCATTGGTCAAACAGTCAAAGTCTGTGCTGACACCGAAATTCAAGTGGGGATACCCGATGACCACCTTGGTCGAATTTTTGCGCTTTTCGACATGATCGTGAATGCTTCATTAGTTATTGGCATTACGGTTATGGCGCTTTGGGCACCACCATCTGGGCAAACACCTGCAATGATCAGTGCTGCGGGAATCTTGCTGGTCATCACTGGGGCTTGGTTCTTCACCACGAATACGAAAAAGGGGTAAGTCATGGGTCGTCGTTGGGGTGCACGTTCAATTGCATCACTTTTGATTTTCATCATCGCGACAGTGCTTACGCCAATTGCTGTGATTGGCCACTGGGGACATCGCACCGTCACCGATGCTGAGCAATACATCGCAACAGTTGGACCACTTGCCAGCGATCCTGCAATTCAACAAGCTGTAGGTCAGCAAGTCACCAAGGTTCTTCTAGAAAAGGTCAACACCGAAGAACTCGTCACCGGCTTTGTCGGCAATTTCGTGCAGAATCCAGCAATCGCTGATCGCCTTGTCGGACCAATCTCTGCTGGCATCGACAACCTGATTGGTCAAGCAGTTGACCGCGCTCTTGCTTCACCTGCATTCGAAACCGTGTGGGTCAAGACAAACATCGCTGCACAAAAAAGTTTGATGCTGTTGCTTGAGGGTAAGCCAGCGGGCATCATCCAGCGCAATGGCGATGAAGTAGTACTCAACACCACTGAGCTTCTCAAGGCTGTACAGCAGCAGGTTGTTGATGCTGGTCTTTCAGTCGCCGCAAATATCACGATTCCCGAAACCGGCAACGAGATCGTGCTGTTTGAGACTCCTCTTCTTGGTCAAATACAAACGATCTACGCATTCACTTCACCAGTACTGATGTGGCTTCCACTCTTGGTCTTCGCACTCTTTGCGCTTTCCATTGCCTTGGCTCGTCGTCGACCACGCGTAGTGCTCACCATGGGTGTATTCCTCGCAGCCTGGGCTGTTCTGTTGCTCATTTCTATGTCATCCACCGAAACAGTGCTGCAGGGCAAGCTTGGTGCGACTGGGCTCGGGTTAGCCTTGAGTGCCTTCTGGACCACGTTCTTTGCTTACCTCGTCAATGGTTTGCAAGCCATCTTGCTTTTGGGTGTGGGTGCAGTTGTCGTGGGTTGGCTGGCTGGACGTTCACGTCCGGCAATGCTTGTACGGCAGCACCTTTGTGATGGACTTCAGCAAATTGGCACCATGATCCCGCTAGGTATCAACACCTTTGTACGTAGCTATTCGCTGTTCTTGCGTTGGGCAGTGGCGCTTGTGTTGTTCTTCATCCTTACCGCGTTCGACACCATTTCTTTGGTTCGCGTGGTTTGGCTCGGCGCCCTTGGTGTCTTACTTTTCGCAATCATTGAAGCGTGCAATGCTCCTGACCGCGAGATCTATGCAGACGTGCTCGTCGTGGAAGAAACCACGCTCTAAGAACGCTCATTCCACCAAGTAAGCAGCGCTTGCGATGCTTGCTCTTCGCCTAGCGGTCCGCGGTCAAGCCGTAAGTCCATCAGGAAGCGATATGCCTCACCCACTTGCGGGCCGGCTGGAATATCGAGCAAACGCATAATTGCTGCGCCATCAAGGTCTGGCCGAATTGAATTGAGCTCCTCTTCGGCCTGCAATGCTTCAATGCGCTCTTCCAACAAGTCGTACGTATGTTGGAGGGCGGCAGCACGCTTTTTATTGCGCGTGGTGCAATCAGCGCGCGTGAGTTTGTGAAGCCGCACCAGCAGCGGACCAGCGTCACGCACATAACGACGAACCGCGGCGTCAGTCCAGTCTCCGGATCCATAACCGTGGAACCGCAAATGTAATTCGACCAGCGTTGCAACATCATCGATCATGTCATTGCTAAAACGCATTTCTTTCATGCGCTTGCGAGTCATCCGAGCACCTACAACTTCGTGATGATGGAACGAGACTCGTCCGTCATCAAACTTTCGAGTGCGGGGTTTACCGATGTCGTGGAAGAGTGCTGACAACCGAAGAACTGGATCAGGACCGCTGATCGGTTCATGCATCGTTTCCATCATCACCGCTTGATCAAGCACCGTTAATGAATGCTCATACACATCTTTGTGCTGCAGGTGTTCATCAGTTGTCAGGCGCATTCCTGGAAGTTCAGGGAAAATGTATTCACACAAGCCAGTATCTACAAGTAATTTCAATCCCAGTCGAGGATTGTCAGACATCACTATCTTCATAAACTCAATCTGGGATCGTTCAATTGAAACAATCGTGATGCGTTCGTGCATCTGCACCATTGCCTTCAAGGTGTCAGCTGCAATTGCGAAATCCAATTGCGCAGCAAACCGTGCAGCTCGCATCATGCGCAATGGATCGTCGGTAAAGGACATCTCTGGTGAATTTGGCGTACGGATAATTCCGGCAGCAAGATCGCTAATGCCGTTGTATTCATCAACGAGTGTCATTGCTGGTAATTGCAGAGCCATGGCATTCATTGTGAAATCTCTACGACCAAGATCGCCTTGCAGTGAATCACCAAAATTCACCTCTGGCTTGCGTGAATCTGGGTCGTAATGCTCGCTTCGGTAGGTCGTAATCTCGCATTCCTGGCCTGCGATTCTCGCGCCTACGGTGCCAAATCGGATTCCGACGTCCCAGGTGGTTTCCGCGTAACCCTCAAGAAGCTCAAGGATCTGCTCGGGGCGGGCATTGGTGGTGAAGTCCAGATCTGGGGCTTGCCCCAACCGGCCCAGGAAGGCATCGCGTACTGGCCCACCCACGAGGGAAATCTCGTAGCCGGAAGCAGCAAAGCGCTCACCCAGGCTGGTCAGTAGGCCCGAAATGGGTGCCAACTGGGCCGCAGCAAGCTGTGGGTCGAAGGTAGGCACTGGTGAAGCGTAGTGAAATCCCCTTTCAGTTAATCTCACCTATATGTCCCCTCGCCCGCCTCGCTCTCCTCGCGTAGAGGAGACCAGTGCCGGCGGCTTGGTTTTGGACCGAACTGGTGACCAAATCAAGGCTGCGCTCATTGCGCGCCATGATCGCCGAGGCCGTCTGATTTGGTCGTTTCCCAAGGGTCATGTTGAGGCTGGAGAAAGCGCCGAGGAAGCTGCCATCCGCGAAGTGCGTGAAGAAACCGGCATTGAGAGCACCGTGCTTGCGCCTTTGGGAACTATTGATTTTTGGTTCATGGCTGATGACACGCGTATCCATAAAACAGTTCACCATTTTATTTTAAATGCTCATGGCGGTGAGCTCAGTGATGAAGATCGAGAGGTCATTGAAGTGGCTTGGGTTCCACTCGACGACGTCGCGACAAAACTTGCATATAGCGATGAACGCAAACTCATGGTCAAGGTTCATGACGTGCTGGCTGGATTGACGGACCTTTAAGTGCGGCCACTCACAATGATGCGAGCCATGCTCGGTGTAACTCTTGCCTTGATGTCATTTGTCATTGCACAACCAGCGCAGGCCGCCGATGCAATCGTGCAAGTGGTCATGGATTCGTTCTTACCTATTGTGCCTACAACCGGTGCGGATCTGAATATCACCGGACGGATAGTGAACAGTTCAACTACAACAGTGATCAATCCAAGTGTGCAACTTCGATTATCGCCAGCACCGATATTGGGCCGAGTGGGAATCGATAAAGAAAGTGGCGCGCCGACGGCAGCTACCCGTACTGTCGCCTCGGTTAATTTGAATCGTTCTGTAGCACCGAATGCTCAAATGAGTTTTAAGTTTTCCCTGCCATTCCAACAACTATCGTTGACTAAACAAGGTGTTTACGCCCTAGTAATTGATGTCGTAGATGCCGGTCAAATTGTCGGAAGTATTCGCACGTTTCTACCTTGGTATCCATCAGAGCAAAAATCACCACATGCCATTGGTGTGGTCTGGTTATGGCCACTTGCCGACTATCCAGCGCGAACTGCTTCACAATTGTTACTCAACAACCAAACCCCCACTGCGTTATCTCCTGGTGGTCGTTTGACCAATCTTGTCGATGTCGGACGTGAGTTCAGTTCGACCTTAAGTTGGATGATTGATCCCTCACTCGTGCAGACCGCTGATGCCATAAGCCGTGGCTATCAAGTTGTGCAAGATGGTGAAGTTGTTATTGGCAATAGAAGCACCGATGCATCCCGATGGCTCAATGAACTTCGAAGTTCCATCAGTTCGTCAAATGCGCACGCTCTTGCTTATGCAGATATCGATGCTGTCGCTGATCGAAAGAACGGGCTCAGCGCTGACGTCGTGCGAGCGATGACGGTTGCACAACCCATCACAAGCTCCATCTTGAAATCAACCATTCCCGGCGGTATGTATTGGGCGCCTAACGGTCAACTTGATCAAAAGACCGCGAACTTACTTGCAAGCGCAGGCACGATCACCGCAGTTCTATCAACGGCTGCCATGGCCGGTGACACTTCCAGCCCACGCCAGGCAGTGGCCGATTACGAAACCACTTTCGGCAATGTCAATGCAGTACTCACTGATCAGCGCCTCAGCGCCGCGATCACCTTGCCGCAGCGAAATGCCTCAGAAGTCATCGTGGCCCGTCAACGGTTCTTGGCTGAAACTGCCGCTATCGCTGATAGCCCCGCGGCACTGGTCAATACTCCCCTCACAGTGGTGGCTGCCCCGCTGGATTTGCGTTGGGCCCCATCACCAAGCTTCCTGCGATCGGTCCTGCGGGCAACTCAGGCAGCGCCGTGGATGATTCCTACGACCCTGGAATCCCTGCTGAACTCCCCACGGGGCGCGAGTAATCGGTTGGCGTATGCGGCTGGAAATTCTGAACTCACCCGTGCCTATCTCAGTGGGCTCAAGGCGATTCAAGGCAAGGTTGGTCAACT
>WLOE01000008.1 GCA_009699465.1 Actinomycetota bacterium
ATGGGGTTACGAGCCATCTGTTGAAGCGATGGAAAATCTCCTCGAGATTTTCACGTATGACCGCAGTCTCTTGCCTGCAAACCTAGGAGAATTGCGTTACCAAGCCTCTATTAAGCCAGGCGCACAAGAGCGCTGGGAATCTCTGTTCCCTGCCCCTCGACAGCGATGGATTGAACTATTGACGTTGACACCGGAGCAATACGCACGTGTGACGCATCCGACCCTGTTGGTTCATGGCCGTGAAGACCAGGTGATTCCGCTGGAAAGCTCAATGACATTGTTAACAGCAATTGATGATGCACAACTGCATGTCTTTCCACACACAGGTCACTGGGTACAGATCGAACGCGCCGCAGACTTCACTGAACTTGCCACCGATTTCTTGGCAAAGGCAGGCAAATAGACATGAGTCTGTCAGCAGCCATCACCGGGATGGGCGTAGTTATTTGTGGTCCGAAAGAAATTCCGGACGCAACCGGCAATGCGCTGTCTGCTATTTCAATGGCTGCACGAGAAGCTGGGATCGATCTTCGCGAAATTGATGGCCTACTCATCAATCAAAACGAATTGATTGCTGATGATCATTTGACCCTAGATCTTTCAAGACGTGGTGCATTTGGCACGCTCAAGGTTCTGTACGAACTTGAATCCAAGGGCACCACGATGTCGGTGCTGTTGAAGCAAGCAACTGAAATTGTGAACGCTGGCGAAGCCGACAATGTGGTGGTTGTCTTCGCTGATGCAGCGATCTCGCCGAATGCGCCGTCAGGAGCTGCCTTTGCAAGCATGGGTGGCGACACTGGCTACCGCGGGCTTGAGCGCGCAGGCGGGATGCTCGGTGCAGTCGCGGCGTATGCACTCATTGCGCAGCACTATTTCGTAGAGCGCAACGCAGACATTGATGATCTTTTCGCTGTAGCTCAAGCGCAACGCTCATGGGCGGTGGAAAACCCATTGGCCTGGATTCGTGAACCATTGACTCGTGAAAAATACGATGCGGCTCCTTTGGTGGCAGCGCCCTTGCGTCGTCTTGACTGCGCTCGACCAGTCAGTGGAGCTGCAGCTTTCATCGTGTCTAAGCCGAATTCTTCGAACTCGTTAAATCCTGTGTACGTGCGCGGTATGGCTCAACGCCACACTATGCGGCGCCGTCATGCACCGCATTCACCTTGGCGCCCAGTTGGTGCATCCGAGGTGTTTACGGATGCGCTCAAGCAAGCGCGTACTACCGCCGATGCGATCGACAATCTTCAGATTTACGACGCTTTCACGATCGTTCCGCTGGTCATGATGGAGGAGCTGGGAGTTGTCGGGCCAGGTGAAGCAGGAAGCTTCATCGCGGCTGGAAATACCCGACATGGCGGCTCATTGCCAGTGAATACTGGCGGCGGTCAGATTTCTGGGTTCTACTTACAGGGTGCGACCCCACTCATTGAGGCAGTTACCCAGCTTCGAGGCCAGGGTGGCAATCGTCAGATTGCGGATGCCAGCACCTCAATGGTGGTATCCGTTGGTGGTCGTCTTGAAAGTGTGAACGCGCTCGTGATGGGAGTTCAGCAATGACCATCGACTGGCTCCTGCGCGACACCGCGGCTCCAAGTGATGTCGCTCCGCTTTCTGAGTATTTAGCCGGATCCGCTGAAGGCAAACTTATGTTGCCTTTTTGTGCAGCCTGCCAGCACCCACTGGATCTTGATCAACTTCATTGCGATGAATGCGCACATCAGGTGCGCGTATGGCAGATAGTTGAGCCTGCCGGCCGAGTCACCGTTTCGATCATGATGAATCGGGTCGATGCTCGTTACGTGAAACAAGAGGCCGCGTATCCGGTCATTGAAGTGTCCCTCAATTCAGGACATCGAATCATCGTTTCGACCAGTACCGTTTCAGATGCACCTATTGCGTCCGGCACCGAAGTGCGCCTTGAGTTTGTTCAAGTAGGCACCCAATACATCCCACGCATCATTAACACCGCAGTGAAAGGTTGACAGAGATGACGGCACAAATGGATCGCGCAGCATCAGTCGATATTGCTTCGCTTATTCAGCATGATCGAATTCACGGATCGCTCTACACCGATCCAGCTATTTTCGATCTTGAAATGACTGCGCTGTTCGAGAATGCCTGGGTATTCGTTGGCCACGACAGTGAAATCCCAGAAAAGGGTGATTACCTCACCCGCCGGATTGGTCGCCAACCCGTCATCGTTGCTCGAGGCAAAGATGAAAAAGTGCGTGTGCTGTTGAATCGCTGCACCCACCGAGCAAATATGCTTTGTCGTGCCGATTCAGGTAACGCCGCACTGTTTCGGTGCCCGTACCACGGGTGGACGTACGCCAATGATGGCCGTTTGCAGGGTGTGCCATTTCGCGAGGGCTACGACCAGGAAATGGCTGAAATGCGTTCCGAATTGGGCATGGCACAGGCACACCAGGTTGAGATTTACGGCGGATTTATTTTCGCGAACCTGTATGGGAATGCCGGCAGCTTCGACGAATACATCGGTCGAGCCAAGGGTCCAATTGATCGCCTGTTAAGTCTGTCACCAGAAGGGCGCATTGAATTGCGCGGCGGCTGGATGAAGCATAAAACAGTAGCGAACTGGAAGATCGTCAATGAATCACAGGTTGATGGTTATCACCCACTCTTTACTCACGAGTCGGTATACAAGGCGATCATGCCGGCAAAGGTTGACTACGCATCGGATGAGTTGCTTGTTGCTACCCGCGATCTTGGTGGCGGCCATAACGAGGTTGATTACTCGCGTGAGTATCAGTCACAGGATGCTGAGTTTATCTGGTTCAAGCGCACACCTCGCGAAAAGATGGCGAAGTATGTCGCAGCTATGGAAGCATCTGTTGGAGCTGATGAAACCCATAAGCGTTTTGTTGACGGTCCACCTCACACCTTCATTTGGCCGAACCTTTTTCTTGCAGAAATGCATGTGATCATGGTCGAGCCAGTGGCAGCCAATGAGTCAATTCAGTACACCGCGCCTATTCACATTGCTGGTGGCGAAGAGATTAATGCGCGCATTCTTCGCAATGCAGAAGGTGCCATGGGCCCTGCCGGATTCTTGATCGCTGATGATGGCGAAATGGGTGAGCGCAATCAGGCCGGTCTGACGGCAAAGATGCCTGAATGGGCCTTACTTTCCCGTGGGTTTAGTTCAGAAGTCCAAGAAGACAAGGGCCTGACTTCCTATGACCGCACCTCAGAAACCACGCAGCGCGCGATGTGGGTGCACTACAAGGAACTCATGACAGGAAAGCAGGCTTCAGCATGAACACTCATGTACCTGATGACATTGCCGCTTTCCTCTTCTTGGAAGCTCGTTATGCAGATGAGAGTCGTTACGACGACTGGGAGTCGCTCTGGGCGGATGATGCGATCTATTGGTTACCAACCAAAGATGACGCAGATCCATCTGTCGATGTTTCCTATATCTACGACAATCGCAGTCGCATTCATAGTCGTTTGGCTCAACTCAAAACAGGTCGTCGCTATTCTCAAAGCCCGCCATCAAAGATGCGCCGAATGTTAAGCAACCTTGAGGTTCTTAGTGAGCAAGGTGACGACATCAATATTGGTGCGAATTTTGTGTTGTATGAACACCGCAATGGCACGCATGTGTGGGCTGGTCGCTACCTCTACACCGTGCGTCGCACATCGGCAGGTTTGCAATTGGTGAAGAAGACTGCACTGTTAGTTAACAACGAAGACGCAATTCGTACTGTCGCGTTCATTATCTAAAGGATCAAGAACATGCTCGTTGGTGATATTCCACGTCTCAATGCTCGACGTTTCCCAAACAAAGTTGGCATTATTTGTGAGGGACGTGAGCTGACGTGGTCTGCCGTCAACGATCGAGCCAATCGCATCGGTTCATATCTGCGCAATGCTGGCTTGCAGCCGGGTGATCGCGTCGCGATGTTTGCGCCAAATACCCTTGAGTGGCCTGAGATTTCGTTTGGATTGTCCAAAGCAGGTTTTATTCTGGTTCCTCTGAATGTGCGGTTAGCCCCGGCTGAACTTGAGTATCAGGTACAAGACAGCGGTTCCAAGGCGCTGATCTTTCATGGTTCAGTTGCTGGCGCAGCTGCCACAGTTTTGGCCGGTAACAACGATGTGAAGATTGCACTTGAGATCGATGGCGAAGGCTCAGCTCCTGATTATGAGCAAGCACTCCTTGGGGCATCCGCCGGCGATCCAACGCCAAGTGATTTGAAACCAGATGATCTTCGGGCCTTTATTTACACCTCAGGAACTACTGGATTGCCAAAGGCAGTCATGCATACCCATCGCACCATGCTGTCAGGTTGTATTGATCAGGTCGTGATGGATCGCAGCCGCCATGATGATCGCTACATCGCAGTTACACCGTTCTTCACTTCAGGTGGAGCATTTCGCACGCTGTCTTGGGCGTATCAAGGTCAAACAATGGTCATCATGCCCAAGTTTGAAGTCCCAGAAGTGCTTGCAACTATAGAGAAATACCGCATCACTTCAACCATCATGGTTCCCACCATGTTGCAGCGTGTGGTGTCGTATCTGGAAGAGCGGCCAAAGGTTGATATCTCCTCACTCACCCGAATTGGTTACGGATCAGCCCCCGCATCTGCTCCACTTATTGAAAGCGCACTTGAACTTCTCGGTTGTGATCTTTGGCAGCGTTACGGCCAGTCAGAAGTCGGTGGGTTTGTCACCATGCTGAGCCCCGAAGACCACCGCAAGATTGCATTGGGAGATGTCGCTCGGGTGAATTCATGCGGACGTGAATCGATGTATGCAGAAATTGCTGTCGTGGATGACGATGGCAAGGAATGCGCACCGGGCGAAGTTGGTGAAATCACCTTGCGTTCAGAGGCGATTAGCCCAGGTTATTGGAATCGACCTGAGGAAACGGCAGATCGTTTCCGTGGTGACACCTTGTTCACTAATGACATCGCTTATCGGGATGAAGAGGGCTACCTCTTCCTCGTTGATCGCAAGAACGATCTCATCATTAGTGGTGCCTTCAATATCTATCCGGCAGAGCTCGAGCGAGTTGTTGCACGTCACCCAGGTGTTGAGTCGGTCGCGGTATTTGGCATGCCACATCCCGAATGGGGGGAGAGTCCGCACGTTTCTGTTGTTGTGCGTCCGCAATGGGATGGAAATCAGGAACAACTTGAGCAGGAAATTAAGGAACTGTGTCGCGAAGAACTTGCGGGCTACAAGCAGCCACGCGGATTCACCACACACTCGGATTTCCCACTCAGCGGCGCCGGCAAGGTGTTAAAGAGTGAACTGAAAAAAGTCGTTGCCAAGGACACTTCGTCATGAGTAATAACTGGACCGTAGGTATTACGGACAAGCCTGAAGAAGTGGTGTGGAACGAGTTTGCCGCTGTTCGGGTAGTTATTGATCGCGCCGGAAAAACCCCACGCTTGATGATTGAAGACCTTGAAACCAAAGAAGTTGCGTTCCTGGACCCTCTCGAATTGGCAAGTTTTGTTATTGCCACCCCGGAAATGCGCACTGAGTGGCTTTCAGTGGGGGCTTACGCCAAGGCGCAGCTTCGAGGCGAACCACACCCACGATGACCACTGACAGCCGCAATCGCGGCTGAATAATGAGACCTGAATTCAAGAAAGATCGAGGAGCAAGATGACCATCAACGCCGAACAGGCTCAAGCGCATGCCGATGCCCTGTATGAGGCTCGTCAAACTAAGCAAGCAATTGCTGCGTTCACTGATGAGGCACCCGAGCTCGGAATGCTCGATGGGTACGAGATTCAAGAACGGTTAGTTGAGAAGCTCATCGCCAATGGTGAAGTCATCACCGGTTATAAACTTGGTCTCACCTCTAAAGCCATGCAGGAACTCCTAAAGATTGACCAGCCTGACTTTGGTCCGATCTTTGAATCCGGAATTTTCAGTGATGGTTCAACGATCCCTCGCGATCAATTCATTGCACCTCGCATCGAGGGCGAAATCGGCCTCATTCTTGGTAAAGATCTCAGCGGCCCAAATTGCACTGTCGATGATGTGCGTGATGCCACGGTTGGCTTGTCAGCCGCACTCGAGATTGTTGATTCGCGCATCGTTGATTGGAAAATCAAGATCGCAGACACCGTCGCTGATCTCGCAAGTGGCGGCGCTATCGCATTGAGTAGCAAGGTTGTACCAATCGATGACTTCGATCCGCGTCATATCGGCATGGTTTTCTCCAAGAATGGCGAAGTGCTCGCGACTGGTGCAGGAGCGGCCGCAATGGGTGATCCTCTTGCAACTGTTGCTTGGCTTGCCAACACTTTGGCTCCGATGGGAGTGGTGCTCAAGGCAGGCCAGATCATCATGACTGGCGCCCTGCATGCAATGGTGCCCGCTGGATCCGGTGACACGTTCACCGCAGAGTTCGACCGCCTCGGTTCCATTACAGTGAAAGTGAAGTAAGCGTTCATGAAAAAAATGCGCTGTGCAATCTTGGGGTCAGGAAACATCGGAACTGACTTGATGTTCAAGATGCTTCGCTCCGATGTGTTGGATCTCGTTGCGTTGGTAGGTATTGATCCTGACAGTGATGGCCTCAAGCGAGCAAAGGGCCTGGGTCTGCTTGCGCCTCACGAAGGCCCGGAGTGGGTACTCGATCCAGGTAATAACATCGACATGATCTTTGATGCCACCAGTGCCTATGTGCATGTGCGAAATGCACCGAAGTATCGCGAAGCTGGCATTGTTGCAGTGGATCTCACCCCAGCAGCGCGTGGGCCAAAGGTCATTCCTGCAGTGAATCTGTACGAACACCTTGATTCCATGAACGTCAACATGGTTACGTGTGGCGGGCAAGCAACCACGCCAATTGTGTACGCGATCCGTCGTGCGATTGATGAATTGCCTTACGCGGAAATGGTTTCCACAATCGCTTCGCTTTCTGCAGGCCCAGGTACTCGCGCAAATATCGATGAGTTCACCGTCACTACAAGTGCTGCACTTCGTGAAATCGGTGGAGCATCAACCTCAAAAGCCATCATCGTGATGAATCCCGCAGATCCACCAATCATGATGCGCAATACCGTGTTTGGTGCATTGCCTGAAGGTTCAGATCATGATGCCGTGATTGCATCCATCCTTGAAATGGTTGATGAGGTTGCCAGATATGTACCGGGCTATCACCTGAAGAATGAGCCAGTCATTGAGGAAGGGCCATTCAATACCCCAGGGGGAGTTGTTCCCAATCGAGTAGTGGCACTACTTGAAGTCGAAGGTGCAGGCGATTACTTGCCTCCGTACTCAGGAAACCTTGACATTATGACCGCCGCGGCATTGCGAGTAGGCGAAGCTATCTCGATTCACAAGTCAGGAGCCACCGCATGAGCACTCAAACCACACATCGTGACTTCCGATTGATTGACTCAACCCTGCGTGATGGTTCACATGCCATCAGCCATCAATACACCGAAGACGATGTTATTAATATTGTTAAGGGTCTAGATGCCGCAGGAGTTGAGGTCATTGAAATCGCACATGGTGATGGCCTAGGTGGCTCGAGCTTTAATTATGGCTTCTCAAAAGTGGACGAGAAACTATTAATTGCTCGCGCATGTGAAGCCACCACGAATGCACAAATCGCTTGTTTGTTACTTCCAGGTATTGGTATCGCTGACGATCTTCGTGAAGTAAGAGAACTTGGCGTCAATGTTGCGCGCATTGCAGTGCATTGCACTGAAGCAGATATCACCGAGCAGCACATCAAGGTAGCGAAGAAACTCGAGATGGAAGCCATTGGCTTCTTAATGATGTCGCATATGAGTAGCCCAGAGGATCTTGTGAAGCAGGCATTGTTGATGCAGTCCTATGGAGCTGACACGCTTTATATAGCTGACTCTGCTGGCGCAATGACCACTGAAGATGTTCGTCGTCGGGTGAATGCCTTGGTGAATGCCCTTGAGATTCCTGTTGGTGTACATGCACATAACAACCTGTCTATGGCTGTGGCGAATTCAATTGCTGCATATGAGGAAGGCGCCAAGAACCTTGATGGCACCAGCGCTGGCCTTGGCGCGGGCGCTGGCAACTGCCCAACAGAAATTCTTGCTGCTGTCAGCACCAAGTACGGCATCGAAACGGGTGTGAACCCACTTGCGTTGATGGACTTGGCTGAAGAAATTGTGCGTCCCATGATGCCGCGGCAACAGGTTATTGACCGCGCTGGTCTGATCCTGGGTTACGCAGGTGTTTATGGCTCATTCCTCTTGCACTCACAAAAGGCAGCTGAGCGCTATGGCGTAAGCCAAGCTGAAATCCTTTTGGAGCTCGGCCGCCGCAAGGTTGTTGGCGGTCAGGAAGACATGATTATCGATGTTGCTCTTGAACTTGCTCGCGCGCACGCAGCCCAAGAAGGTCAGTAAACCCTAAGGAGAAGCACATGACAGAGCTTGATCCGCTAGTTCGGTTGCTAGCGATTGAAGATCTTCGTGTACTTCGTGCGCAATATTGGCGATTTGTGGATACCAAAGCCTGGGATGAGTTTGGCGAACTCTTCACACCCACGTGTTATTTCACAAATCACGAATCTGATTACACCTTTGCTGGTAAAGATCAGATGCGTGATCAGATTCGTGGAATTTTAGGAGAGGTTTTTACCTTTCACGCAGGTCATCAAAGTGAAATAACCATTCTGGATGCATCGCACGCACGTGGCATCTGGGCTATCAGCGATTATCTCGTGTTTCCAGAACACGTGGAATACCCAGCTGATCCTTTGATAAAAACGGTCCGCAGTGTTGGCTACTACTTTGATACCTACGAAAAAGTCGATGACCGCTGGTTATTTGCGGGCATCGACTTTCATCGCATGCGAACTGACAAGTTCTAGATCCTGTTCCGCGGTCGCAGCCGGCGGTGTCATGTCTAGACCACCATTGGGGTGAGTAACGGGACTCGAACCCGCGACATTCGCGACCACAACGCGACGCTCTACCAGCTGAGCTATACCCACCATGAGTTCGGCCGGAGCCATTCCCACCCGCTTGCGCGGAGCACTAATACTAGTGGCCGGTGGATCTACCCAAAATCCGGCTCAGGTCGGGTGCTTGATCAGCCGTGGTCGACCACGTGGCGCTGGCCTATCTCTTGGGCCGCGGTGGTGTCGGGTCCTGGGGCCGCAATAAATACCGCATCACGGTAATAGCGAAGTTCTGCGATCGATTCTCGAATGTCACCCAGAGCGCGGTGGTTGCCATGCTTTTCTGGAAGAGCAAAGTAGGCGCGTGGGTACCACCGGCGAACAAGTTCCTTGATGCTGGAGACATCCACGAGCCGATAGTGGAGGTGGTTGTCGAGCTCTGGCATGTATTTGGCCAAAAACCCTCGATCAGTATAAACACTGGACCCGGCTAGCGGAGCTTTGCGAGGCTCTGGAACATGTTGCATCACGTAGGTCAACACCTGGGCTTCGGCATCAGCCAGAGCAATTCCATTGGGAATTTCATTGATGAGATCTGACTCAGTGTGCATGTTGATGACAAAATCGTCCATCTGCTGCAGAGCGGCGTCATTGCACTTTATGACCAAACTAATACCGGCATCAAGTTCATTGAGTTCACCGTCAGTCACAATCGCAGCAATTTCAACGAGCTCATCTTTTTCTGGATAGAGCCCAGTCATCTCGCAATCAATCCACACCAAGCGGTCGCTGTTAGCCATGTGAACAGGGTAGTGGAGAGGTCTTAAGCGGCATCGTCGTCATGTGCTTGTTCAGTAACAACAACCACCGGGACAGTGGCGCGATGCAGAACGGTGTGACTCACGGAACCGATGATTGATCCGATCACACTTCCGTGGCCGCGAGTGCCCATCACGATGATGGCTGCTTCTGGTTCCACACTCAAGATGGCATTAGCTGGGGTGGTTCGAATGACTCGAGTTTCCAAAGCGACATCAGGGTAGCTCGCTTCGTAGCCAGCCAAGAGTTCAGCGGCCAACCGAACTTCGGTATTGGCAATGTCTCCAATTTCAATTGGAACAGGAGTGTTGGGCATCACGATGAGATCAAAGGATGGAACGTCCCATGCATGAACAGCCAGCACTGTAAGGCGATGGCGACTTGCATAGTCGAAGGCAAAATCAACAGCTGCATGTGATGCGGCACTGCCGTCAACACCTACAACCACGGCTGTTGCATCTACTGCACGTTCCTCGCGAATAACGACGACTGGGCAATCAGCATGCGTCACGAGTTGTTGACTTACTGACCCTAGAAGCAGTTCCTTAAATCCACCATGTCCACGTGAGCCGACGACTATCAGTGCCGCGGTTTCTGATGCCGACAGCAAGATCCCAGTGGGTGAACCAACCTGAACCAATGTTTGGATGTCGCTGGCCGGAAGGGTTGAAGCGAATGCATCAAGTGATGTTTGCGCGCTTTCGCGAATTTCATCTAGGGCATCCAGGGAAATAGGAGCCCCTGGACCCCAGGCACCGCTGCTACTCATCGGTGGGACGGTGGCGTGAATAACGGTCAGTCCCAGTCCTCGCGATTGCGCCTCCCGGGCAGCCCAACGGGTGGCTCCTTCAGCAGGCGCGCTTCCGTCAAATCCAACGACAACACGGTTGTGGAACATTGTGGTGACCTCCATGGTGCATCTTCTCAGTTCAATTGAGATCAGACGAGGGAAACTTGGCCTCACGGGTGGGGACCAATGACCTCATCCTGCCGCTTCGTTAGCCTTCTCGTATGGCAGATCTCGTGTATCGCCCGCTTGTGTTCACAGTCAAGGGGCTTTTTCAAGCTCTCGGGTTGAAATTCGACATCGTTGGCCAGGAGAACATTCCCACGACGGGTGGAGCAGTGTTGGCCATCAATCACATCAGTTTCCTTGATTACGCCTTTGCTGGATTGCCTGCAGATCGCCGGGGACATCGCCGGGTGCGCTTCATGGCCAAGGATGGGATTTTCAAGAATCCCGTCGCGGGCCCCTTGATGCGAGCAATGGGACACATTTCCGTCAATCGGGATGCAGGGTCAGACGCGTTTCGTCAAGGTGTGCGAGCCCTCAAAGATGGTGAGCTCCTGGGAGTGTTCCCAGAAGGCACGATGAGTCGTTCATTCGAATTGATTTCATTCAAGAGCGGTGCAGTGCGAATGGCCGCAATGGCGCAAGTACCCATTATTCCGATCACGGTATTTGGCGGACAGCGCATTCTCGGTTACGGCCATAAAGATCTTTCACGGGGAAAAACGATCGCGATCACCATTGGTGCACCCATCACCGTGGAAAAACGTGCTGATGTCCATGCAGAGACTGATCGTTTACGGACAGTGATGGGGGCGCTTTTGGATCAGACCATAGAGCGGTACCCAAGGGATTCGTCTGATGATTTGTGGTGGTTACCCCCTCGCTTTGGCGGGACGGCACCGTTACCGAAAAGCATTGCGTCGGGAAAGACCAAGCCAGATCAGACGGATGTGGGCATCGCCGAGTAAATACCTGGATGTTTCGCGGTGAACGTGTGGCGTAATTTCCTTCGGCACCGTACGGTCAGCAGGTGACCAATTTCGCCCCATCTGTCCCTGCTGATCTCCCTCGCACACTGAGCGTACTCGTAGCTCGTGGCTACCAGTCGCGCACGGTGAAACAAGAGATGCAAGCCAATCTGCTGCAGCGCCTGCGCGAGGGTGTGCCGAGTCTGCCTGGCATTGTGGGATTTGAAGACACGGTGATTCCTCAAGTCGAGCGATCAATTCTTGCTGGACATGATCTGGTGCTTCTTGGTGAACGCGGACAAGGGAAGACGCGACTGATTCGTACCTTGACTCAACTGTTGGATGAGTGGATCCCAGTTGTCGAGGGCTGTGAAATTAATGACGACCCCCTTGAGCCAATCTGTGCTGGCTGCCGACGAAAAGCAGCGGAGCTTGGCGATGACCTTCCCGTTTCATGGCGTCACCGCAGCCAGCGGTTTGGCGAGAAGCTTGCAACGCCAGATACTTCCGTCGCTGACCTCATTGGTGATGTTGACCCAGTCAAGGTTGCCGAAGGTCGCAGCTTGGGGGATCCGGAAACAGTGCACTACGGCTTGGTTCCTCGCACGAATCGTGGCATTTTTGCCATGAATGAGTTACCTGACCTTGCTGAACGAATTCAGGTCGCCCTGCTGAACGTTCTCGAAGAACGAGACATTCAGGTGCGCGGTTACAACCTTCGTTTACCACTTGATTTGCTTGTAGTTGCTAGTGCAAACCCAGAGGATTACACCAATCGTGGCCGCATCATCACGCCGCTGAAAGACCGTTTCGGCGCTGAGATCCGCACGCACTATCCGTTGTTACTGGACGATGAAATTGATCTTATTCGTCAAGAAGCAAATGTTCAGGCAGTAATCCCAGATCACATGTACGACGTCGTTGCCCGCTTCACAACTGAGGTACGTACTTCTTCGTCTATCGATCAGCGCAGTGGTGTGTCTGCTCGTTTCGCGATTGCGTGTACTGAAGCGCTTTCTGGAGCGGCCCTTCGTCGCGCAGCGATCACAGGTGAAAAGGATCCGGTTGCTCGCATTGGTGATCTGATGGGAGTTGTTCCAACGCTGCGCGGAAAAGTTGAGTTCGATGTCAGTGAAGAAGGCCGTGAGCAAGAACTGCTGATTCATCTTGCCCGCAAAGCAACTGCTGAAACATGGCGACAGCTGTTGGGTGGCAATGACATTCGCCCGGTCCTGACTTCGCTAGTTGAGTGGTTTGATGAAGGCAATACCTTGCAGACCGGTGATGTCACCCCTGGCGCATCTCTTCTGGGTGAGCTTGGTCAGTTCGAAGGTCTTGGAAAACTCATGCAAACAGTTGAGCCCGAGCTAGCGGAATCTTCTGGGCTCGCTGCGGCCTGTGTTGAGTTCGCGATCGAAGGTCTTTGGCTCACTCGTCGAATTGATAAAGATGCTGTTGATGGGGTTATTCGCTACGGAGCCTCATGAGTCGATTCCAGTACGGGTCATTTCATGACGGGCCCGATCCGCTAGCCGCCCCAGTTGATGCTGGTGGCGGTGTAGATGAAATCGGTCGGCGCCTCCTTGATGGCCAGTCCCTCACCGATGCTTTTCGCGACATGTTTCGAGATGGCCTCAACAATCGCGATGGTCTACGCGACATGTTTCGCAAAGCCCAGCAGCGCCGCAAAGAACTTGAAAAGTCAGGGCGCATGGATGGTTTGTTAACTGATCTTCGCCAATTACTAGATGATGCCCTAACCCAAGAACGTGCAGCATTATTTCCTGATCCGTCTGATGATGCACGCTTTCGTGAAGCGATGCTCGATACCGTGCCTGATGAGATTGGTCGCGCTGTTCAGCAACTTTCCAATTACGACTGGCAGTCACCTCAAGCCAAGCAGTCCTTTGATCAACTAAAGGATCGTCTGCAGCGAGATGTGCTAGATCAGCAATTTAAGAACATGACACAGAGCATGAAACAAATGAATACCCCTGAGTCAAAAGCTGCAATGAAAGAGATGATGCAGGATCTCAACGCGATGCTGGAAAAACATCGTCAGGGTGAAGATGCTTCCCAAGACTACGAAGAGTTCAAGGAAAAACACAAAGACTTCTTTCCGGACGCACCAGAAACACTGTCTGAGTTCATTGATGAACTTGCTCGCCAAGCAGCGGCGATGCAGCGAATGATGGACTCGCTGAGCCCTGAGCAGCGTGCCGAACTTGCAGAAGCAATGGCAGAAGCACTGGCTGATATGGGCCTACAGGATGAAATGTCCCGTCTTCAAGAAAATTTGAAAACTATGCGCCCAGAATTTTCCTGGTCTGGCCAACAGCGTATGAGTGGCGATGAACCTCTTGGTCTTCCCGATGCAACCCAAGCGCTAGCTGAGCTTGCTGATCTTGAATCGATCATGGATCAACTTTCCGATAGCGATGCGCGGGCAAACCTGGACAACATTGATGAGGCTGCGGTTGCGCGAGCTCTTGGTCGTGCGGCTGTTGATGACCTCCGTGCTATGCGTGAGATTCAAAAGCAGCTAGAAGATGAAGGCTTCCTCCAGCGCGATGGTGATCGACTCGAGTTGACCCCTAAAGCCGTGCGACGTATCGGCCAGACTGCACTTCGCCAAGTTTTTTCCTCGCTTGACGCGTCCTCCCGCGGTGATCACAGTGTGCACCGAACCGGCGCTGCTGGCGAAATCACTGGAATGACTCGACCTTGGCAGTTTGGGGATGAGCAGCCCATCGATGTTGTGAAGACGGTTCGCAATGCGGTTAACCGCAAAATCATGAGTAACTCGGCAACGTTGTCGCTGTCAGCAGAAGATTTCGAAGTACATGAAACAGAAACTCGCACCCGCGCTGCTGTGGCTCTCCTGATCGATCAGTCTTTCTCGATGGTGATGAGTGACACTTGGCGCTCCGCGAAAACCATGGCTCTTGCCTTACACGCACTTGCACAATCTGCGTATCCACTCGATGCGCTGGAAATTATTTCGTTCGCAAATATCGCACAGGTAGTGAAGCCACATGAGTTACCTGATCTAGAAGCGAGCTACATACAAGGCACAAACTTGCATCACGCGTTGATGCTTGCTGGGCGATTTTTAGACAAGCACCATGGCGCCCAACGTGTGGTGATGGTAGTAACTGACGGTGAACCAACAGCTCACATTGACGATGAGGGTTATTCAAATTTCAGTTGGCCTCCGAGTGATGAAACGATTGCGTTGACTGTTGCTCAAGTTGATTTGATGACCCGGCGCAGAGTTCCAATCTCTTGGTTCCGGTTGGGAGATGACCCCAGTCTTGAGCGCTTCTTGGATCAAATGGCTCGGCGTAATGGAGGGCGAGTCCTCGCTGCTTCAGGTGATCGACTTGGTGATTACGTCGTGAGTGATTATGTACGTGCGCGAGGGTCGCGCTAGTTCGCTTAGTTGAATGCTCGGTACGTCACGTAGACAGAAACTCCAATAAGCACAGCTTGCAGGAGTCGGGTGGCGGCTTTCGATGACATGCGGCGCAGCAATCTGCTTCCGATAGGTGCGCCGATAAGGCCACCGATTCCCAGAACAATGCCAGTACGCCAGTTGATGTCGGCACGATTGATCACATGGCCGAGAAGTGCGGCTCCGCTGGAGAACATGATGACGGCAAGCGACACTCGGGCAGCAATTTTTATTGGAGTATTCAGCCAAAGGATTTGCAGTGGCACGGTGATGAGTCCACCTCCAATGCCAAAGAGTCCGGCAAGGAATCCACCAGATCCACCAGTCACTGCAATCTGGGTCGAGGATGCATCGTTTGTTTGTTGATCATGCTCAGCAGCAGAAGCACCCACTCGTCGGTTTGTCAGAACGACATTGACGAGGTTGAGTGTGGCAAATCCAAGAAGGAGTGCAGCTTCTGGAAGGTGATGCGCAACCCAGGCCCCGATGGGCGCGATCACAATTGCTGGTACGCCGATCATGAATGCTCGTCGCCACGGCACCTGCTTGGCCCGGGCATTCGTGATGGTCGCTGAAGTAGCTGTCACGAAGACGCCAATATTGCTGGTGGCCACTGCTGCCACGGGAGGTAGGCCACTGACCATCAAGATTGGTACAAACAACATGCCACCGCCACCGCCGGTAGCTCCCGCCAGCACCCCTGCCGCGATGGCGGCTAGGAATTCCAGGGCCAGTTGCATACTTGTAAAACTAGTGGGTCTGGCATTTGGCAGGTGGGCACCCTTGGGTTCAGAAATATTTCGGAATTTCCTAAAGTTTTTTACTGAGAACAAGATTCTTTGAATCAAGAACGCTATTCTGAACACATGGCTACCGATACCCAACACCCATTTACCCCTGAAGAGCTTCAGCGCTTGAGTGCCTGGATGGATTCCGTTCATCGACCAGGTGCAGGGCAAACACCAGAACTCACCAAAATCTCTGGTGGTTCGCAAAACGAGTTGTATCTCGTGGATCGCGGCGGTGATCGTACGGTGATGCGAATCCCACCACGTGACTCAGGACGCTCAGATGGCATCAAACGCGAGATGACCTTCCTTGCATCACTCAAAGGCACCGATGTGCCCCATGGTGAGTTGGTCGTTGGCTGCGAAGACGCCGATGTGCTGGGCATCCCTTTCTACTTGATGAAGCAGATCATTGGTTGGTCTCCGGCAGGTGGCGATGGTTGGCCTGAGCCATACAAATCAGATTTAAGTCTGCGACCGGCACTTGCGTATGCGCTGGTCGAGGGATGTGCCCTCCTAGCCAAGGTTGATTGGAAGGCACAAGGCCTTGAAGGTTTTGGTCGTCCCGATAACTTCCATGACCGTCAGGTGAGCCGATGGATTTCCTTCCTTGATGGCTACAAGTTCCGCGATATGCCTGGTTTAGAAGAAGCAACCGCATGGCTAGATAAGCACAAGCCGCGTTCTTGGGAGCCGGGCATCATGCATGGCGATTACCAATTCGCCAACATCATGTTTACCAATGAGGTTCCAGCAAAGTTGGCAGCGGTTGTTGACTGGGAAATGACCACGATCGGTGACCCACTTCTAGATCTTGCATGGGCATTGGGCTCGATGGCTCCAGATGCAGCTGATTCAAAATACATGCGCTACCTCGATGTGGAAGGCATGCCACCACTTGAAGATCTGCTTGCTCATTACGAAAAGATCAGTGGGCGCAGCACCCAAGACTTCCCTTACTACCTCGTTCTCGCACGCTGGAAACTCGCGATCGTTCTTGAGATGTCATATGCACGAATCGTGAAGAACAACATCGATAACCCATCGCTTGCCTCATTTGGGCCACTCGTGCTCGAACTCATGAGCAAGGCAGCTGAGCTCGCAGCAACAATGCCGGACGGTGTGAAGTGAGCAGCTACCTCGACAATTTGTTTAGCCTGAAAGACAAAGTCATTGTCATCACCGGTGGCAGTCGTGGCCTTGGCAAGGAAATGGCTTATGGATGCGCGCAAGCAGGTGCACATGTCGTGATTGCATCTCGCAAACTGGAAAACTGCGAAAAGGTAGCCAATGACATCGCTGAAAAATTTGGCGTTGAAACAATGGCGTACGGCTTACATGTTGGTCGATGGGATGCCATTGAGCCATTTGTTGACGCGGTATATGAACGCTTTGGTCGCGTAGATGTACTCATTAACAACGCTGGCATGTCACCTATTTACGAAAAGAATTCAGACGTCACTGAGCAGATGTTCGACAGCGTGATGAATCTCAACTTCAAGGGCCCGTATCACCTCACTGCACTCATGGGTGAGCGGATGGCTGCTGCAGGTCGCGGATCGATTATCAATGTGAGTTCATCGGGCTCGATTCGTCCTTCACCGACGATCATTCCTTATGCAGGCGCAAAGTATGCCTTGAACACCATGACAGAAGGATTCGCGAAAGCCTTTGGTCCAGCGGTGCGAGTCAACACATTGATGTCTGGAACCATGATGACTGACATTTCTAAAGCGTGGGATATCCCATCAATGACTGTTGGTTTGCAAAATACTACGTCGCTCAAGCGCATTGGTGAGCCTCACGAAATTGTTGGAGCTGCAATTTATCTTGCATCAGATGCATCGACCTACACATCCTGCGCAATTATTCGCGTTGATGGTGGCATGTACTAAATCGCGAAACCACAAAGGCTTTACACATCACCTAAGGAGAATGACATGGCAATTGATTTCGAAGTCGAACCAGACTTCCAGAAGCTTCTTGACTGGACCAAAGAGTTTGTCAACACAAAAATCAAAAAGGTGGATCTCCTCTGGCCACATGACATCTACAAGGACATGACCCCTCAGCAGGCAGCGATTATCAATCCGCTGAAGCAAGAAGTTCGTGACATGAAATTATGGGCATGCCATCTTGGCCCAGACCTCGGTGGCCAGGGTTACGGTCAACTCAAACTTGCTTTGCTGAATGAGATTCTTGGAACGTCGCGGTGGGCGCCACGTATTTTCGGTACTCAGGCACCAGACACTGGCAACGCAGAAATTCTTGCTCACTACGGCACTGATGAGCAAAAGGCGCAGTACCTCAAGCCACTGCTCGAGGGTGACATCGTTTCTTGCTTCTCGATGACCGAACCGCAAGGTGGCGCTGATCCAGGAGTATTTACCACCCGTGCAGTGAAAGACGGTGACGATTGGGTCATCAACGGCCGCAAGGTGTGGTCATCAAATGCACGCTGGGCCAAGTTCTTCATCGTGATGGCTGTTACTGATCCAGATGCACCTGTGGTGAGTCGCATGACCATGTTTGTGGTTCCTGCAGAAACCCCAGGCATCAATATTCAATACAACTTCGGCATGGCTGGCGAAGGTCCAGAAGATGTTTCTGAAGCATTGATCAAGTACGAAAATGTTCGCGTTCCACAGTCAGCGATCCTTGGTGGAGTTGGACAAGCATTTGCTGTTGCGCAGACTCGCCTGGGTGGCGGTCGTGTGCACCATGCAATGCGCACCGTAGGCAACTGCCAGAAGGCACTCGACATGATGGCTGAGCGTGCACTTTCCCGCTACACCAAGGGAACCTTGCTTGCGGAAAAGGAATCAGTTCAGCAGATGATTGCTGATACCTATATTGAGTTGCAGTCATTCCGGCTGCTTGTCCTTCACTGTGCTTGGAAAATCGACAAGCTCAATGATTACAAGAAGGTCCGCATGGACATTGCAGCGATCAAGGTGCAAACCTCACGAGTGATGACCGAAATTGGTATTCGCGCAGTGCATCTTCACGGCGCAATTGGTACTTCGCATGAATTGCCACTCATGGGCTTCTTGAACTCAGGCATTGTGCTGGGTTTGGCAGATGGACCAACCGAAGTACACCAAGTAACCGTCGCTCGCCAGTTGCTTCGTCAGTACAAGGGAACCGACAGTGTTTGGCCTTCGGAATTGATTCCAAATCTCAAAGCTGAGGCTGAACTTGAGCTCCTCGGAGAAGTCTTCACTCAGACTGTTCCTGAAGACTAAGAATGCGCTGAACGCACTTTGGTTTTGAGATGCGGGTGGAATGTGTCAAACACTCCACCCGCATCTTGTTTTCAACAATAAAGTAGGAACATGCGTGCATTGGTCTGTGAGCAATACGGTCCTCCATCAAGCCTGAAGCTCATGGAGCTACCAGACCCTGTTGCGGGTCCAGATGAAGCGGTAGTTGCAATTCGAGCTGCCGGAATAAATTTCCCCGATCTGCTGATTATCGAAAATCTCTATCAAGTATCGATTCCCACACCATTCATTCCGGGCAGTGAATTTGCAGGAGAGGTGTTGTCTGTCGGCATCAATGTGACCGATGTGAAACCCGGCGATCTTGTGATGGGTGGCTCATTTGTTGGCTGTTTTGCTGAGCAAATTGCTGTCAAGGCCTCATCACTTAAACCGATACCAACAGGACTCAGCCTGCAGCAGGCCGCTGCTTTTAGTGTGACCTACCGCACCGCGTATCACGCCCTTGTCACCATTGGAGAGTTAACGGCAGGGGACTGGGTAGTCGTCTTGGGTGCTGCGGGTGGTGTGGGCACGGCCAGTGTGGATATTGCGACTCGTTTGGGAGCGAAAGTGATCGCAGTTGCTTCGAGTGATGAGCGTTTGCGTGTCTGTGCGGAGTTAGGCGCAGTTGCTGGGATCAATTACACGACAGAAAATCTCAAAGACCGAATCAAGGAAATTACCGGCTCAGGTGCTGATCTGATCATTGACCCCGTTGGTGGAAGTTACGCCGAAGCGTCGTTCCGGGCGATTGCCTGGGGTGGCAGATTTGTTGTAGTGGGGTTCGCCGATGGTGAGATTCCAAAGATTGCGCTGAATCTTCCATTGCTTAAAGGTGGAATCATCAAGGGCTTTGAGATTCGCACAGTTGCCGAGCATTTGCCTCAAGAGGTCGCTCAAGGAGATGCGAAACTCGATGCGATGACTCAAGAAGGACTGTCGCCACATATCTCTAAAGTTTTTAGCCTTGACGAGGCAAAAGACGCATTGGAATTTATTGCAACACGTCAGTCAACAGGCAAAGTACTTATTTGCCCGTAAACAGTGCGAGGCATTCGTCTGGACGGTCGAGCATGAGGTGATGCCCGCCACCTTCAATTGCAATCACATCGACATCAGTTGTCGCGATCTCAGCGAAGTAGTCAGCTTTGTCTTTACCTGAGACCGGGCTCTGTGTGCCGTATACGAAGGTAACTGGCTGCGTTATCTGTGGGACTCGTGAGTTGATGTACTCGTCATAGGGCTCAGTGATGGTGCTCCAGTCGTGCCGCCACGACCACCCTTGGTCCCGCTTAACCACTGAGTATTCAGCGATGGGGAGAAGAACATCCATCCCTGGTTCTGGTTGCCCTGGCACTAAGCGAAAGCGAGCAAGAGCATCTTCTTTTGTGGCGTAGTACTTAGGGCTCAGCAATGGCTTGCGATCGGAAATCGTTGCAATTTCCTCCGGTGATCGAATATTTCCATCGATCATGATGAGTTCGCGTACAAGCTCTGGATTGTTCGCAGTTAATGCCAATGCGACACGTGAGCCCATGCTGTGCCCGGCAACGAGAGCGGGCTCAGAACATTCAGTGCGCAGAATCTCTGCAAGCTCATTTGCCCAAGTCTCTACTGTGTATCGCTCTCGGTGGTCACTGAAACCGTGGCCTGTGAGATCGACTGTGATCACACGCCAATCCTTGCGTAGTGCATCGAACATTCGGTAGAACCACAGTTGATGAGCGCCAGCTCCATGGACAAGGAGCAAGTCTCGAGTGCCCCTGCCGTGTACGGCGTAGCGCACAGTTGCTCCATCGACCACAACGCTGCGGTCTAATTCATAATTGGTCATCAGTGGGTGATAATTCCTCGCAGGCAAAAGGCAACGAGGTGGTCGCTGTCTTCGTGGGATGGACTGGTGTGTGCGTTCATGTGGTTGCGCATGGTTCCCATGGACGCTTCACGAATGAGTGCTGCATCGCGAACTGGGTCCGAACTTCCAAGCGTTGTTAGTGGGGCAATAAGTAGATCTTGAAGAGCAATGGTGGCTTCCTGTGATGTTGAATCAATGCCTCCACTGGTGACCGCGAAGATTTCGGCAACTGCTGCACCCTGACGCGCTGCGGTTTGATGAGTTGCTTGAGTCAAGATCCCGCGAATCCACAATTCGATTTTCTTCGTAGGCTCATCAACCTTGGACATCCGGTGTTCGAGGTAGTCGTGCACTCGACGAAGCCCGCGGGCCATCACAGCCTGCATCAGGTCGTCTTTGCCATTGAAGTAGCGATAGAAGGCCTGGTTCGAGGTGCCTGCCTCGGCCACGATGTCTGCAACGCGGGGGGCCGCAGGCGCCGAGAGTTCGGCAACCTTCAGAGCGGCGTCCAAAATCGCTTCAACATCGCGCACGGCGTCATCCCGTAGCGGCTTCAAAGCCCGGTCAACCGCTTGTTCAACTGGGTCATCGGCGGGTGTGGGCACTGCCCAATTATGGGGCATTTGCGTTGAGTTTGGACGGCAATGCATTTGCTCGACAGATAGTTGAATGCTAAACTAGTTTCAACGAAAGGAACACCCATGGCCGCAGTCACAGCTGATCCGCTGACCCTTCCTCGTGTACCTATTGCCTCACCAGCAGCAGAGCAGCGTCAGGTCAAGGCGGTCGTAACCGCTCCGCAGGCCTTTGAAGGCGAAGGCTTCCCGGTGAAGCGAGCCTTCTTCGGGATAAGTCAGGCAGACCTTGATCCGTTTATTCACATGGATCAAATGGGCGAGGTTGAATACGCGCCAGGTGAACCAAAGGGCACCCCTTGGCACCCACACCGCGGCTTTGAAACTTTTACGTACCTCATTGATGGACAGTTCATTCACCAAGATTCCAATGGCGGTGGCGGGCTCATTCTTGATGGCGGTACGCAATACATGACTGCAGGCAATGGCATCTTGCACATTGAAACCCCACCGGCGGCTCTTGTTGAAGCTGGCGGCCTTTTCCATGGTTTGCAATTGTGGATCAACTTGCCGCGAGCAAAGAAGCGCATCGAACCGCAATACCAAGATCTTCAAGGGGAAGATTCAGTGTTGATCACCAGTGCTGATGGTGGGGCGATTTTGCGCGTGCTCGCTGGCGAAGTTGCAGGCCACAAAGGCCCGGGTATTTCACACACGCCACTATCAATTGCGCATCTCACTCTTGCCCCAGGTGCGCAAATCGATATCCCATGGGCACCAACATTTAACTCAATCGTGTACGCCCTTGCAGGAAATGGAACCGTTGGTCTGGAGCAACGCCCGCTACATTCAGGTCAAACTGCAGTCATGGTCTATGGCGACACTCTGCGCATCACAGCAAACGGGCAGCAGGAATCACGATCACCAAACTTTGAACTCTTCATCATTGGTGGAGAACCATTGCGCGAGCCCGTTGTTTCCTACGGGCCCTTCGTGATGAGCACGAAGGAAGAGATAGTGGAAGCGTTTGAAGATTTCCAATCAGGAAAGCTCGGGGTAATTCCAGCAAACGCGATACAGCCGCACCGCGCGTAGTTACTTCTTTTTGCCCGCTAGGAACACCTTGGCGCCAGGTAACTGAGCCTTTGGTAATCCCAGTACATGTTGCGCGATGATGGTGCGGAATACCTCAACGGTGCCGCCATAGGTTGCGGTGCCTTGAGCAAAGCGATGGGCGTATTCAATGTCGCCGTTGCCGATTGAGCCTTCGGTGTTCATCGGCAATAAACCAACGGTGCCGACGAGATCTTGAAGTGCTGCTGCATTCTTTACGAGTACATCCGATGCCTTCACTCGACCCATTGGGCCAGGTGTGCTGATGCCGGCTTCGTAATCAACCATTGCCGCCCCAAGGCTCTCGCGTACGCGAATGTCATCCGCGAGCAATTGGCCCTTGGATCCCGTGGCCTTATGTGCCCACGAGGCAACCTCGTTCATGGATGCACCAAGCACGCGACACATACCGGTGCCAACGGACACATCGGTAAGGCCACCATTCATATCTAGGCCGATGCTGTGTTCTTCATCAAGTGGCCCGTGGAGCACGGTCCAACCATTGTTCACTCCACCAACGCGCATGCTGTCGTGTACTTGCACATCTTCGTAATAGACGATGTTGGTGCGCTCACCGCTAAATGTGCGAATAGCTTGGATCGTGACGCCCTCAGACTTCAGCGGCACCAGAATCATGGTGATTCCCTTGTGTTTTGGTGCCTCTGGATCGGTACGAGTAATCAGGAAGGTGTAGGTAGAGATATGTGCACCTGTAGTCCACATCTTTGAGCCATTAATAGTCCACATGTCACCGTCTTGCACAGCGCGCACCTTGGCATTTGCGATGTCGGATCCACCGTCAGGCTCTGAGTAGCCAAGACACATCACCGCGCGACCTGCAGCGCATTCTTTCAGAATTGGATCCGCTACAGCAGGATCCATGTATTTGCGCACTGCTGCCATCGGAAGTGACGAGGTTCCCTGCATCATCATCACTCGAGCATCTTGGCGGATGAGTTCAAGTTCCATGATGCGCTTTTGTACGGGAGTAAAACCTGCCCCACCCTGCTCAACAGGGAGTTCGGGATACAACCAGCCGCGTGCGCCAAGGGCTTCGTACACCTTTGGGTTGAATCCGCTGCCCGTTTCATGTTCATGCTGAAACACGTCAGGGGTAAAAATCTCGGCCAAGAAGGCGCGAATTTCCGATTGCAAAGCGCGATCTTCTGCACTGAGTTCTACGAGTCCGAAATCCATCTGAGTCTCCTTTTTCTTCTTCGTGAATTACTTGACCGACGCCAACACTTGATCGCCAATGGTTGCTAGCAGTGCGTTTGGGTCTCCAGCGATGGAACCCCAGCCTTTTGCGCGCAGAAAGTACATGCTGATGTCATTTTCTACAGTGAAGCCCAAGCCGCCTTGGAGATGCGCGGCCTGCTGAGTGCCATGTGTTGCCGTTTGTGAGGCGTAGACCAAGGCGATCGCCGGCAATTCAGGGCGCTCGTCTGGGGAAAAGTCCAAGTACCAAGCAGCCTTTCGCGCAATATTGCGAGCGCCTGCGATGTTGGTTGCAATATCGGTAAGCGGGAAAGCAACTCCTTGTAACGTGGCGATGAGTACGCCCATTGTTTCGCGAGTTTTAGTGAATTCGACGGTGAGTCCGAGGGCATATTCGGTCATGCCGACGAGTGCGGCAGCAGTGAGGACCATGCGTTCGTCGTGGGCACGGGTGTAGATGCGAAGAGCCTCATCGCCTGTCGCAATCACTGTGCGTTGTGATACTGAATCGAAATCCCACCATGCAAGTGGTGTGGAACCCTGATTGGCGACATGAGGGAAAGGTGTATCTACGCTGAATAGCACGAGATCCTCACCCACGAATGCGAGCACATCCTTGGCAATCGCTCCCGCGGGAACGAGTTGCTTTGCGCCTGGAGTGATCGGTGCACTTGCCAAGGCAACGATGCGCGATCCATCAGCAGCTCCTGCAAGGATTTCGACCAATGCCGGGTTATCCGCAGCAGCAAGGGCACGCGAAGTGACGATGTGCTCGATGTAGGGCGCAGGTGCAATTGCGCGGCCGAATTCTTCGGCAACGAGTGCAAGTTCAACCATGCCGGCACCATCGCCACCGGCTGATTCAGGCAGGCCCATCGTGGTGGTGCCCATTTCAACAAGTCGGTCCCATAGTCCTTGGTCAAAACCCAGCGGTTGTGATGCGCGCACGAGAGACGTTGGGCATTGGTCTGAGAAGAAATCACCAAAGGCAACAAGAACCTCTTGGCTGACTTCTTCAAGGGTGTAATCGTTACGACGTAGTTCAACAAGGTCCACGAAAATCCTCCATCAATGCTCGCCTCCAATTGTGGCGGACGGACGGCCTACGCGCTTGTAGTTTGCCAAAGGCGTCGGGCAAGAATCTCAAGGAGAGCGGGTTGCTGGAACAGGGGGGTCGTTGCTGTGAGTCCAAGGGCGTCCGCTGCTGCTCGCACTTGATCGGCAAGCACCCCCGGAAACAGCGTGAAGGTGGCAAGAGCTGGTTGGAGACCGGTTCGGGCGTGGAGATCGACAGCCTTGGCCGCTAAGAATTCGCCAGATTCAGTGGCTGCCGCAGCAGCCACTACGCGGCCCGTTGCCTTCTGCCAGGCATCTACGAGAGCTGCCGTCGCGGTCTGGGCGAGTTCACTTCGTCCACCGGCCCATGCCAAAACGATCGGCGATCCCGGATTGACTTGGGAATCCAGCGCCAGCGCGAGGTCAAGCTCCATGCCCACGGTTTCGCCAACGGTGAGAGTGATGCGGCTATCGCGCTGAGCATCAGCCACTGCTGCCGGTACGTCGCGAAGCGCGTGCGAGGCCTGGCTCAGGAGCAAGGGCAGCACAACAACATCCTCAAAAGATCCAGCATCACGTTCGCGACCAACGGCTGCGGTCAATGTTGGCCAATTGTGATTGAGGTAGGCAACGCGAACTCTTGGGCCGGAAAGAAAAGATTCAAAGCGATCTGCCAGTTCTTCAACTGCCGCGCTCGATCGCGGATCTGGACTGCCATGCGCGAGGAGAACAACTAAGGAAGGCATGAGTTACACGGTGCTGTGTTCGAGTGCAGGTTGCGCAGCAAGGAGATGCGGGACTGTCACAACATCACCAATAACAATCACTGCAGGGTTAGTCACGCCAACACTTGAGGCGAGTGAGGGTATTGATTCGAGGGTGCCAACAGTGACTCGTTGCTGTGGAGTCGAAGCCTGTTCGATCACGGCAACTGGGGTTGACGAAGACTTTCCGCCAGCGATCAAACCTGCAGTTAGTTGGGGAAGTGTCGCAACACCCATGAGCACTACGAGCGTGAGGTCAACCTGTGCCAGCGCAGTGAGATCCTGAAGTTGGTGGCCCGTAATCACGGCGTATCCGTTGGCTAAACCACGATGTGTGACGGGAATTCCTGCCGCTCCGGGTGCTGCAACTACAGAGCTAATTCCAGGTACGACGTCAACACTGACTCCTGCATCAACACAGGCTTGCACTTCTTCAGATCCTCGGCCAAATACAAATGGATCCCCACCTTTGAGACGAACCACACGCTTACCTTGAAGTGCTCGGTCGACTATCACTGCATTGATTTCATCTTGGTTCAAGGTGTGATGCCCCGGGCGCTTGCCAGCTTCGATGAGTTCAACATCTGACGCAAGGGTTTCAAGCAATGAGGTTGGCCCGAGGCGATCGAAGACCACAACATCGGCTTTAGCTAATTCACGTCGGCCGCGCACAGTGATGAGCTCTGGATCCCCAGGGCCGCCGCCAATTAACACCACGTGACCCTGAGCTGCGCGCATGCGGCGAATAGGTAATGCACCGATCACAAGTTGTTCAGCAATTGCATCCCGAATTGCAGCAGCCCGTCGTGGGTCAGCATTCGCAGTGACTGCAACGGTCACGTCATCAACACGTGTTGAAGCTGGAGTCCATGCCTCGGAAAGGAGTGCCTGATCAGCACGAATGCACCATGTGCCTTGAGTGTGGGCTTCTGCGGCAACACGTTCATTTACATCCGGAACGTTCGTTGTTGCGTGCACGAGCCATGCTCCAGCGAGATCGCCACTGACAAATTCGCGCAGGTGAATTTCGACTTGATGGGTTGAGGCAAGTTCATGAATCCGCGCATCGACCACGGGGGAGATCACCACGATGTGGGCACCAGCATCAATGAGTGAGGCAATGCGACGCGCGGCTACAGCACCTGCACCGACAACCACAACACGTTTGCCCGCAAGGTTCAGCGAAATTGGGTAGCTGCTCACGTGTGCAAACCGCACTCAGTCTTTTCTTTACCCGCCCAGCGACCAGATCGAGGATCGGCGCCAACTTCAACGCGAGCGGTGCACGGTGCACAACCAATTGATGGGTATCCGGCGTACATCAGTGGATTAACAGGAACATCGTTTTCCAAGGTGTAGCGCAGGAGATCCTCATCAGACCAGTGAAGAATCGGTGAAATCTTCAGGACGCCGCGCTTCTCATCGAATTCAACAACTGGTACATCCTCGCGATGAGGGGCAGCTGCGACGCGTAGGCCAGTAATCCAAGCTTCGTATCCCACGAGGGACTCTTCCATCGGTTGTACTTTGCGGATCTTGCAGCAAAGATCGGGATCGCGATCCCAAAGATTTTCTCCATACAACTCATCTTGTTCTTGCAGGCTCATCACTGGCGTGATGGTCAGCAAGTTGATGTTGGTGCGTGCAACGAGATCATCGCGCGTAGCAAGTGTTTCTGGGAAGTGATACCCAGTGTCGAGGAATACCACAGGAATCTCAGGTGCAGTTGCGGCAATGAGGTGTGAAATGGTGGTGTTCGCCATTGCTTGGGTTGCAACAACTCGACCAGCAAATGAATCAGCTGCCCAGCGAATTACTTCAGCCGCATCCGCGCCCTGCAAGCCGGCAGTTGCGTAACGCGCAACTGCTTGCAGAACTCGTGCGTCACTGCGCTGGGCAATGCTCATCGAATGGCCTCGTCATCGGCGCGTAATGCCCAAGTACTAAATGCTTCATCGTTTTCGCGATCAGCGATGTAACGGCTGAACACTCGCTCGACGTAGTCAGGAAGATCATTGGCGGGAAGTCGAAGACCCTTCACTGTGCGACCAAATCCTGATTCTTGACCAAGACGTCCCCCAAGGTGAATCTGGAAACCTTCAACATCGTTGCCGTCAGCATCAAGGGCACGGATGCCCTTAAGGCCAATGTCCGCGACCTGAATACGTGCGCATGAGTTCGGGCAACCATTCACATGTACGGCTAATGGCAAAGTGTTTTCTGGGAAACGAGCTTCAAGTTCGCCAACAAGTGCAGTAGCGCGGTCTTTGGTATTGGTGATTGCGAGCTTGCAGAACTCAACTCCGGTGCAGGCCATTGTTGAACGTCGGAAGGCTGATGGGTAAACCTCAAGATCGATACCGGCAAGCCCGGAAGCAAGTGCATCAACATTTTCCGTTGCAACGTTGAGCACCACGATCTTTTGATCTGCGGTGAGATGCACGCGATCTGAACCTGCAGCTTCCGCAAGGTCAGCAAGTGCAAGGAGGCGCTCACCTGAGAGTCGACCAACAGTTGGCGCAGCGCCAACGTAGTTACGTCCGTCTTTTTGTGGGAAGACGCCAACGTGATCGCGCATGCCGGTTGCGGCAGGAGCAGGTCCGTCGGTTAGCTTGCGACCCAGGTACTCGGTTTCAAGTACTTCGCGGAACTTCTCTGCGCCCCAGTCAGACACCAGGAATTTCAGACGAGCCTTCGTACGAAGGCGGCGGTAGCCGTAGTCGCGGAAGATTTTGACGGTTGCATGCCACACATCAGGAACTTCTTCCAAGGAAACCCAAGCGCCCAGACGAACAGCCAGATGAGGGTTCGTTGAAAGTCCGCCACCAACCCAAACGTCAAAGCCGGGACCATGTTCTGGGTGTACAACACCAACGAATGAAATGTCATTGATTTCATGGGCAACATCAAGACGTGGTGAACCACTGATTGCCGACTTGAACTTGCGGGGAAGGTTTGCCAGTTCTGGATCGAGCAGGAAGCGATTCAAGATTGCTTCGATAGCAGGAGTGCCATCGATGATTTCATCAACAGCAACGCCGGCAACTGGTGAACCAAGAATCACGCGAGGAACGTCGCCACATGCTTGTGCGCTTGAAAGGCCAACTGATTCCAAGCGGCGCCAAATTTCTGGTACGTCTTCGATCCGAATCCAGTGCAACTGGATGTTCTGGCGATCAGTGACGTCTGCAGTGTTCTGTGCAAACTCAACTGAAATATTTGCAACGGTGCGCAGTTGCTCAAGTGTGAGGCGACCACCATCTGAGCGAACGCGCATTAAGAAGTTGGAATCCTCAAGCTCTTCTGGCTCAAGTTGTGCGGTGCGTCCACCATCAATTCCTGGCTTGCGCTGGGTGTACAGCCCCCACCAGCGAAGGCGACCGCGAAGGTCGTCACCTGGGATGGAGTCAAAGCCTTGCTTTGAGTAGATGCTTTCTACGCGCTCACGAACTGCAAGGCCGTCTCCCTCTTGCTTCATTTCCTCATTGGCATTGAGTGGGGAGTTGCCATCAACAGCCCATTGGCCATGGGACTTGGCCGGACGAGTGGGGCCGGTCGTGGTGGTCATGACGATCCTTCGTGGGGGTTGGTGGTGCGCAGGTCCTCGACAGTAATTCGCCTCCCATTGGGCTGTCTACGACAAACCCGACACATGCGAACCCTTTGCAATCGGGTCAAAAGCGGCGCAGGCGCCGATGGCCCGTGGGCCCTAAATGTCCTACTTATCGCGTACCTCACACATTGCAAGGAATTCATTGACTTGAGGGCCAAGGCAGCCTAAGTTTTGCCCACCCCCGCGTTCGAAAATGAGGAGTCGTCCATGAGTCAGATCACCCCACCGGTGTTCGATGCCGATCAGCACATGTATGAGGCAGCAGATGCGCTGACCCGCTACCTGCCTGAGCAGTACCAATCAGCGATTCAGTTCGTCACGATTGGCCGTGCTACCCGCATCGCTGTGAATGGTCGGATCACGGAATACATTCCAAACCCAACCTTTGACCGTGTGGCCCGACCAGGTGCTCATGAGGCGTTCTACGCAGCCCAGAACCCTGAGGGTCTTTCCCTGAAGGAAATGACTGGCCGCGGTATCGATGCCATGCCTGAAATGCGCGACCCAGAATCACGCGCCAAGCTTCTTGATCAGCAAGGTGTGACCGCAACGTTCAACTTCCCAACCTTGGCAAACTTGGTTGAGACCAGCGCCGCTGAAGACTACGAACTCACGGGCGCAGTCATCCATGCGTTGAACCAGTGGATGGCAGAGCAGTGGACCTATAACTACAAGGACCGCGTGTTCTCAACCCCCGTGATTACTTGTGGCACTGTGGATGGCGCACTCAAGGAACTTGAGTACGTCATGTCTAAGGGCGTCAAGATGATCGTGATGAAGCCGGCCCCTGCATTTGGACCAAAGGGTTGGCGTTCGCCAGCACTTCCAGAATTCGATCCATTCTGGCGCGAGGTTGAAGCTTCGGGTATCCCTGTTGCATTCCATGGCAGCCAGCCACCACTTGACGGTTACGTAGATATGTGGGAGCCACGTGTCTCGAACAACTTCATGGGCATGGGCACCTTCCGTCGCGTGGTGCTTGGTCACCGCGAGATTTCAGACATGATCGCGAGCTTCATTTGCCATGGCACGTTCACTCGCTTCCCTAACTTGAAGATTATGAGTGTGGAAAATGGCAGTGACTGGATTCAGCCATTGTTCAATGATCTTGCGACCATCTACAAGAAGATGCCTCAGGGCTTCGAAGAGCATCCACATGACACCTTCCGTCGCAACATGTGGGTCAGCCCATTCTGGGAAGGCAAGGTCCAAGACCTCATCGATCTTGTCGGTGAAGATCGCGTGCTCTACGGCTCAGACTGGCCACATCCAGAAGGCCTGGAAGAACCTAACGGCATCTACAAGTACTCAGACCCAATGTCCGAGGATGTGACCTATGACTTCATGGGTGACAACGCTCGACGTTTGATGGGTATGCCTGTCATCAACCCAAAGGGTGACTACCTCAAGGTGTAATGCAACGAAAGTAAGGCCCGGCTCTCATGAAGAGCCGGGCCTTACTGTTGTAAGAACGAGAATCGTTCTGCATTGATTGTTATCCCCGTGGGTCACCAGGAATTTGAATGTTGGTGAACCTCATTGGAGCACCAAAGGTGTCGTCGGGATCTGCAATCAAGGTGTGTTCGTCACGAGCGATGATCTTAATGTTCTTAGACGCAAGAAATTTCTCGGCACGATCAAGATCTAGCACCTGCCAAGCAACCGCGTGACACATATCGCCATTGCTGGCGAGATCTTGTCCAGCAATTGAACCAGGCTCAAGTGGCTGGGCAATTTCAACGATGGTGTTCTCACCCACGAGAACATAGATATTGCGGGTGCCAGTGAGGTCTGAAATTGACTCATGCAGTTTCTTTCCCTGTAAAACATTCGTAAACAGATTCGTGGCCTTGTCGATATCGGCGACAACAACGGTTGCGTAGGCCATACGAACGAGCCCCAGCGGATACTGCTCCCAAGCTAAGTCGTTGAAGTCAGGGGAGAAGCGAGGATCGGTGGGAATGATGTGTGGAAAGAACTCAAGTTGCGTATGAGTATCGCGTGGATGCGTAAACAGTGATCCTGATGACGGGCGTTCTGGCAGTGGAACGCCACCGTCGGTAACAACACGGACGCCCAAGTCCGTCATTTGCTGCCACGCAGCGCCAACATCATCGAGGTACCACGCAAGCGAGTGCCAATGGCGACCAAAGCGCGAGTAGAAACGACCCACTGGCATTTCCTCGGCTCCTGCAACATTGCTGGCTGCCATTGGTTCGATGATGGCATCACCAATCACGATCAATGATGCGTCTCGCTTTTCAACTTCCGAGTAAGCGTTGTCCATGATTCCGCGGATTGGCTGGAAGATCTCGTCGTACCAGGAATCAAGCTCTTCAAGGTCATCTGAGATGTGAATGATGTGAAAGAGCTTGCCGATAGTGAATGTCATAGTGTTGCTCCCTTGTAGTAAGTGTGAAATTTGCCTGGCTTAGATATCTTGTAA
>WLOE01000080.1 GCA_009699465.1 Actinomycetota bacterium
CCGTTCTTGCTTGCTGATACAGAAACACTGCGCCTCACCGATGAGCTGCTCGCAAGTGCTGCAGCTGACGATTTAGGCCCTGCAGGTCGACGCTTGGTCAGTGAAGGCCGCGATGGAGTGGAACGCGCGATTAGAGCGCAAGCCCGCGATCGCGCGTAACAGAACGATTACTTCAACGCATCGACGAATACACGAACTTCCGCAGTTCGAGCTTGCAGGTCTTCAATCAAAGTGACCTGACCAGTGGCATCAGTCATGGGCACTCGCCAATTTGGGTATTCCTGATCGGTACCCGGCTGGTTTTGCGCACGGCGATCACCCATCACGTCGGGAAGTGAAATCCCCAATAGCCTGGCTGGCGACGAACCAAGAGCACGATGCAATGCAACTGCCATGGCATCAAGCTCTGCGTCGATCGTTGCTTCACCATCAATCGCTAGCCAACCGCGCTCGCGAAGAATGCACGCCCAAGCTTCGCGCTGTGCTTGTGCATCTGCTCGTTCATCTTCAACAGGGCGCGCAAGCAACCCAAGCTCATGACGAATCCGCACATGCTCATCACGCAAGAATCCAGCTGTTGGCGGAAGGTCGTGCACTGTCACACTCGCAAGTACCTCGTGACGCCAGTGTTCTGGGGCAAGGACTTCGCCACCATCACCATTTTCAAACCACAGCACACTCGTGCCCAATATTCCGCGATCGCGCAACACTTCTTGGACCCAAGGCTCAACGGTGCCTAGATCCTCACCGATAACCACCACACCTGCGCGCTGGGCTTCCAGGACAAGTAGTCCGATCATTGCTTCAAAATCGAAGCGAACAAAGGTTCCCATATTGGCCTGCATGCCACTTGGAACCCACCACATGCGAAAGAGCCCAAGTACGTGATCAATGCGTAGGCCGCCAGCATGACGCATCACCGTGCGAAGTAGATCGCGGTATGGCAAATATCCCGCTTCAGCTAAGGCAACGGGGTGCCAAGGAGGTTGATGCCAGTTTTGCCCGAGTTGGTTGTACATATCTGGGGGGGCACCAACACCAATATTTTGCGCGAGCACGCTTCGCAATGACCAAGCATCCGAGCCTTGTGGATGCACACCCACAGCGAGGTCATGCATGATGCCAATCGCCATACCGGCAACTTTCGCTGAACTTTGCGTTGTCGCAAGTTGTTCATCAAAAACAAACTGCATCCACATATGGAACTGCACCTGCATCTGATGTTCTCCAGCGAATTGTTGTACGGCACTGCTGCTCGAACTTTGATACATGGAAGGCCAAGTGTCGCCATTGCTTCCGTACACATCGCATAGCGTTGACCAGACTGCGAAATTTACTAAGCCTTGGCCTTCACCCTGGCAATACTGCGCGAATAAATGTGCCCTCTTTTTGGTGAGGCCTTCGGAAAAAAGCATCTCAAGAGCCACGCGCTTTGACGCCCACACCGCATCGCGGTCAAGGAGATCTGTGCTGGTATTCATCTCTCGCAATGGTTTAGCCAACTTTTCAATGCGTTTGCGGGTCTTGTTCTTTGCTTCAGTAAATTCAGGAATATCTTCAATCCGTAAATACATCGGGTTCGAGAAGCGACGCGAAACGGGAAGATATGGAGACGGCGCCATTGGCTTTGTCGGCGCAGCCGCATGAAGTGGATTGATGAGGAGGAAACCCGCACCGAGTTCCTTCGCACTCCAAGTAGCGACCGAGGCACAGTCATGAAGATCACCTAGACCCCATGAGTCACGCGATCGCGTTGCATAGAGCTGCTCCATGAATCCCCACTGGCGATTGCCTGTGATCGCTTCCGAATGTAGCCGCGCTGGCGTCATAGCCATTGCCGCTGTTGACGTGCGAGCACCAGAAATTGCATGAACCGTGTAATACCCAATAGGTAAATCACCTGAAATAGTGAAGCTCGCTTCACCAATAAGCACTCCATCAATTTCAACTGGCTCAACCCAGTAAGCCATTTGCGCGAGATCCGTACGGAATCCGTCTTCAGCTTCTATCCAGACATTTACTGGATCACCATGAGTCACGTGCACCCAAAGTCGACGATCTTGACCCTGAACACCAACCGTGAACGCTGGCAGCATCCTTCGCCAGTCACAGGTACGAACATGCTCCAATGAGGCACTCAAAGCGGCAGGTGAACTTGTGTCATGACCGAGAGATCCCAAAACAGCATGCAAAGTCTCTGCAGCGATTTCAATCTGCTCACCCGACTGACCCCAATAGTGCGTTGCAACACCACAGGCTTGCGCGAGTTGCACAAGCTGAGGAGTCATCAATAGATCAGTCATCACTGCTCCTCACCACATTGCCGGATGACGGTCGCGCCATGGTTGAGCCTGTTCTAACTGAGCCGCCAGCGAAATTAACGTAACCTCATCAAATGGTCGGCCAATAAATTGCATACCCACAGGGATACCTGTTGAGGTCCAATGCAATGGCAGAGATACTGCCGGTTGTCCGGTCATATTGAACGGTGAAGTGAACGGAGTGAATTCACATTGTGCCTGAAAATCTGCTGCTGGATCTTCATCGTTTCGGATTGCGCCAATGGTTGGCGGTAATTGTGCAAGGGTTGGCGTCAGCACGACATCAACGTCACTCATCTGCACAATCGCCTCGCGTGCAATCGTTCGCAAGCGCGAAACTGTTCGGGAAAGTTGTGCTCCCGTGACGCTCTGGCCTTTTTCATAGAGCCACATCGTGAGTGGGCGCAACTGCGCGAACTGCTCATCTTCGAATTCAATTGCAGCCGTCAACGAACTCCACAGGATTTCAAAGTAGGAGAACACATCTTTGGGGAAGGGTGATGCAATATCTACAACGTCATGTCCGAGGGATTCAAGGAGTGCAGAGGTTGCTTCGTAACCTTGAAGAACTTCTGCATCAACTGTGCACTCCACAATGATGGGTGTCGCAAACCTGCCGATTCGTAAGCGCTGTGTTGGGTTTTGTGCGGCCTGGACAAATGAGTTGCCCCGCGCAAGAGCTGGCGCGCGCAGCTCACCACCAACGGATGGAACACTCAGCACATCAAGAATCGCCGCCGCATCTGCAACGGTGCGTGCAATGGGACCTTGTACTCCGAGTTCGCCAACACTTTCACCACTTGGGCCATTGGACACCCGCCCGCGGCTTGGCTTGATGCCCACCACACCACAGCAACTCGCAGGTATGCGAATGGAGCCGCCGCCATCTGAACCCACCGCCGCGGCAGCAAGACCTGCGGCAACTGCTGCAGCCGCACCTCCACTTGAACCACCAGCGGTGCGACTCAAGTCAAAGGGTGTGCGAGCAGCCGGGGCTATTTCAGGTTCGGTGTAGGCAGGTAAGCCAAGTTCAGGCGTATTGGTCTTTCCAGTAAAGACGAACCCGGCTTCTTTCATCCGACTCACCACATGGTCGTCGGCTTGCGGAATGAAATGAAAGGCTGCCGAACCTACACGGCACTGCACTCCCGCCCAAGCATTCAAATCCTTTGGTGGGATAACCACGCCATGGAGCGGGGAGAGCCCCTGCCGATCCACATCTGCATCGGCATTCTCGGCCTGAAGGCGGGCTTCATTTGGGGTTCGAAGTGCAAATCCCCCGACCTCAACGTCAAGGCGTTCGGCACGATCCAGATAGTGATTGGTCAGTTCAAGTGAGGTGATTTCGCGCCGGGCGATCGCCGCACCTTGCTCAAGAGCTGAGAGGTCATGCAGATTGGCCACAGGAGCAGCCTATGGTGGTTCCGTGACGACTCAAAAATACCCAAACGCCTTCCGTTCCGATGTAGCTGATAACTACCACGGCACTGTGGTCCCTGACCCATATCGCTGGCTGGAAACAGCTGATAGTGCAGAGACAGTTGCTTGGGTCGCGGAACAAGGCACATTGATGAATGCCGAACGCGAAACATGGACTACTCGTGATGACTTCGCTGATCGCATGCAGCAACTGTTAAGTGCTGGAACTCTCTCTCCTCCTTATTACCGTGGTGATCGCACATTCTTGATGCGTCGAAATCCCGGCGAACAATTCGCATCACTCCTGGTGATTGAAAATGGAATTGAACGCGTGCTTATCGATCCGATGGCACTTGATCCCGAGGGCCTCACAACTTTGGATAGTTGGCAGCCATCCAAAGAAGGCGATCGCCTGGCCTATCAAATCTCCGAAGGCGGAACTGAAGAGTCCGTGCTCTATGTGATGGACGTGGCAACAGGTGAAATCATCGACGGACCATTGGATCGATGCCGCTTCTCCCCTATTGCCTGGCTCGTGGGCGGCGAAGCCTTTTACTACGTGCGCCGCATTGCCCCTGAACTACTGCCAGAGTCTGAGCAGAACTTCCACCGTCGGGTGTATCTCCATTACGTCGGCGGCAACGAAGACATCTTGGTCTTCGGCGCGGGCATGAACATGACCAACTACTACGGAGTCCACGTCAGCCTTGACGGGCGATGGCTAGAAGTGTCAGCCGCTGAAGGCACTGAACCGCGCAATGATCTGTGGGTCGCTGACCTTTCGAAGTCTGACCCGGAAGATCCATCTTTCACTCTGGTGCAAGGTGATGTTGATGCACAGACATCGCTTTCGTTTGCACGCGATGGACGTATCTTTGTGACCACTGACCGCGATGCTCCTCGAGCAAAGCTCGCTGTTGCGGATCCAAAGGATCTGACCTCGTGGACCGACATCATTCCTGAAGACCCCGATGCAGTGTTTGACTCGTTCGCAATTCTTGATGGCGAAGAACTCGAATTTCCACTGATGATGGTGGCAAAGACTCGACATGGTGTTGGCGAACTCGCAATCCACCGAGCCGATGACGGCACCTTCATTGAAAACGTGCCACTGCCTGGCGCTGGCACCACGAGTGGTCCAGTCGAACACATCAACGGCGGCCCGGTGATTTGGTTTGTTTATACCGATCACGCAACTGTGCCTCACGTCTATCAATACGACGCTCGCACGCGAGAGGTGACGTTGTTCTCTAGCCCTCCCGGTGCAGTTGTTGTGCCAAAGGTGCATTCATCACTCGTGACGTACAAATCCAAAGATGGCACTGAAGTACGCATGTTTATCGTCTCGCCTGTTGAAAAGCCCGATTTTCCGCGACCAACTGTGCTGTATGGCTACGGCGGCTTTGGTATTCCAATGACCCCTGGCTATTCAGCAGCAACCTTGGCTTGGGTTGAAGCTGGCGGCGTGTGGGCCATTGCTTGTCTACGCGGTGGTGGAGAAGAGGGCGAAGAGTGGCATCGCGACGGAATGCTGGACAAAAAACAAAACGTGTACGACGACTTCCATGCTGCTGCTCAATATTTAGCTAGCGAAGGTTGGACAACACCTGAGCAACTAGCCATTTATGGCGGATCCAATGGTGGATTGCTTGTTGGAGCTGCAGTAACTCAACAACCACAGCTCTTTAATGCTGTTGTTTGCGTAGCGCCGCTGCTCGACATGATTCGTTATGTCACATCTGAACTTGGCCCCACATGGACCGTGGAGTACGGCAATCCCGACGATGCCGAGCAGTTCAACTGGCTCATGAACTACTCGCCGTATCACTGCGTCAAGGAAGGCACTGACTTCCCGGCCACGATGATTGCAGTGTTTGATAATGACACTCGCACTGATCCCATGCACGGCCGCAAAATGGCTGCTGCAATGCAACACGCAACGGTTGGAGATCGACCGGTCTTACTTCGCACCGAGGGCAACGTTGGGCATGGTGCTCGATCAATGAATAAATCCATTGAAGAGTCGGCCGAGACCTTGGCGTTCATGGCTAAGTGGACAGGGATGCAAGGAAACCAATGATTTCAATTAGTCTTGACTCATGACTCGTTGCTTAGTTACCGGCGCAACAGGTTACGTTGGCGGTCGACTTATCCCCGAACTCCTCATGAAGGGCTACGAGGTTCGAGTCTTGGCGAGGTCACCTGAGAAACTTCGCGATATTTCATGGAGCGATCAGGTTGAGATCATCGCCGGCGATGCGCTTGATCCTGTAGCTGTGAATGCCGCACTCAAGGACATTGATGTCGCGTATTACCTCCTGCATTCTTTACAGCAAGGTCCAGACCTTGAGGCCAGTGAAGTTGCGATGGCAAAGGTCTTTGCTGATGCAGCTGCCGCACAGCAGATAGGGAAGTTGATTTATCTCGGTGGACTTGCACCTGTACTGCGTGAAGAAGCAATGTCACCACATATGCGGTCACGCGTACATGTAGGAAAAACACTGCGTGCGAGCGGTGTTTCGATGATCGAACTACGCGCTGCAGTGATCATTGGATCAGGTTCCGCGTCTTTTGAAATGTTGCGCTACCTCACTGAACGCCTCCCAGCAATGATCACTCCGCGCTGGGTCCGCACAAAAACTCAACCCATTGCTATCCGCGATGTGTTGCGTTACCTCACCGAAAGTGCGGCGCTTCCCGCAAGCGTGAGTCGTGAATTTGATATCGGCGGCCCAGATGTCATGACGTATCAAGACATGATGCAGATTTACGCAAAAGTTGCGGGATTACGTAAACGCATTATTTTGCCCATCAACTTGCTCTCTCCTCAGCTCTCCAGTCACTGGATTAACCTGGTGACCCCAGTGCCTCGATCGATTGCTCGCCCGCTGGTGCGATCACTTCGGCACCCAGCCGTCTGCACCAACGATGACATCAAGCAGTTCATTCCCGATCCACCTGATGGGTTGCTGTCATTTGGCAACGCCGTAGGTCGTGCACTCACTCGCATTCGCGATGCCAAGGTGACAACTCGCTGGAGCGGGGCCACATTAGATGGAGCACCAAGTGAGCCGCTGCCAACAGATCCGTCCTGGTCGGGCGGCACGCTGTATAACGATGTTCGGGTTGTTGAGTCGACAGCAACACCTGAAGAGATGTGGCATGCAGTCGAACGCATTGGCGGCGATAACGGCTGGTACGCCGCGAACTTCTTGTGGTGGGTGCGTGGAGTTTTCGACAAAGCCATCGGTGGCGTTGGTTTGCGCCGCGGTCGGCGCGACCCTCATACCTTGCTCGTTGGAGAGCCCGTTGACTTTTGGCGCGTGGAAGAGCGCACGTATCCCACGTTGCTTCGCCTGCGCGCAGAGATGAAGATGCCTGGGAAAGCGTGGCTGGAATTTCGGGTAGAACCACGCCCCGATGGCGGATCAACCTTGCACCAGCGCGCTGTGTTTTGGCCGCGCGGACTTGCGGGCCATAGCTACTGGTGGGCAGTTGCTCCCTTCCATGCCTTTGTGTTTCCACCGATGTGTAAGCGAATCGTGGAGCAGGCACAAGCGTTTACAGAAGCATCCGGCACAATACGTCAATGACCACACAGCCCACTCCTTATGAACTCTTCGGTGGTGCTGAGTTTTTCAAGAGTTTGGTGAGCGCCTTTTACGAACGCGTTGCTCGCGACCAGATCCTTCGCCCGATGTATCCCGATGAAGATCTCGGGCCAGCCGAGGATCGCTTATTGATGTTCCTTGAGCAGTACTGGGGCGGTCCGAAAACTTATGGTGACCAACGAGGCCATCCGCGCCTGCGCATGCGCCACGCACCTTATCCCGTAGATTCAATTGCGCGAGATCGTTGGTTGATCCTCATGCATGATTCCTTGACCGAACAAAAACTTCCCGCAGCTTACGAGGAAGAACTCTGGCAATACTTCGTTGCTGCTGCATTTGGTATGCAAAACATTTACGACGATCGCCCCTCCCCTATTTGAGGGATCAGGGAGAGAACTCGAGACAATCAATCTCTACTCGTAACGCAACAAGCGCCTTACTTCGCAGCTATTTCCAAATGTGATTCAAGGATCGCGCGCACGTCTTCTGGGATAGGACGCGAACCATTTGGCCC
>WLOE01000081.1 GCA_009699465.1 Actinomycetota bacterium
AAAGAGTTCACGAAGTGGTTCAACATCAACGTTTGCTTGGAAAAGAGTTGAGCCTTCATCGAGAATCTTCTGCGCAGCTTCAGCGGCTTCCAGCACAGCAATCTTCGACTTGTCGGTGCGGATTTCTTTTTGAAGACGAGGAATCGCTTTTTCCAATGACTGCATGTCAGCAAGAATCAATTCGGTGTTAATCGTTGCCATGTCTTCTTCTGGCGAGACTCGGCCTTCAACATGGATCACATCGTCATCAACGAAAGCGCGCAGTACCTGGCAGATCGCATCAGACTCGCGAATGGTGGACAGGAACTTATTCCCAAGCCCCGCGCCTTCGCTGGCGCCTTTCACGATTCCGGCGATGTCAACGAACATGACGGTTGCCGGCAGGATCTTCTCGGACCCAAAGATGCGCGCTAAATCATCCAAGCGAGCATCGGGGACACCTACGACTCCGGTGTTCGGCTCAATCGTGGCAAAGGGGTAATTCGCCGCGAGCACGTTGTTCTTGGTCAGGGCGTTAAACATCGTTGACTTACCTACGTTGGGGAGTCCGACGATTCCGATTGTTAACGCCACTGTGTCAAAACCTTTCGATCACTCTTCGCCAAAAAGTCATCGCTCCTATGCGGGGCACCTGACTTGGCGGATCATTCCGCCAGCACATAAGGGTAGCGGGGTAAATCCAGTGCTTCCTGCGCCCCAAGGAAGTGCCTGATCGGTTCAGGCGCTCACCTCAATTGATCTCAATGTCATCGACGACAACTCCTTGCATGCCACGGGAGACTTGTCCTTGCCCAAATATTAGTAAATGATTCCGATATTGAAATAGAGTTCTTTAATTCCTGAGATGAAGCGAGTTCTTATGAAGAGAAGTTTCACTGCCATGCTGTCGGCAATGGCACTGCTGACCGCCATTGGTGCGACGCCGTCTAGCGCCGCCCCATGGATTCACGTCAACTTCACCGCTGTCGGGGCAACCACCTACACGGTTCCGGCAGGAGTGACCTCATTGCATGTTGTAGTTGCCGGTGGCGGTGGAGGCGGCGGATACGAGGCTCGCGGAGGAAACGGCGGCATTGTCACCGCAGATATCGCAGTCATCGAAGGGCAAGTGCTGTCGATCTTCGTGGGTGGCGGTGGAGGCGGCGGCTTCTCCCCACCTGCTGGATATGGCGGTGGAGGAGGCGGAGGTTCTTCCTCCATCGATGCCGGAACTTCCCAACAGATCATCGCCGGCGGTGGCGGTGGAGGCGGCGGATACGGCGGCGCGGGCCAGGTTGGCCCGGGTGGCGGCAGCGGTAACGGAGGAGATGGCATCCCACTCAATATCAGCGGGCTCGGCGGCGCGGGCGGAGTCGGCGGTCTGGCGGGGCCTTGCAGTGCCGCACCAGCTGACCCCAATCCTGCTCGAAGACTCGCCCGATACGGCACCCCCGGTGGAAATGGCAATGGCGGCGCTGGCGGCGCCGGCGGCGGGTTTAGCCGTAATCAGGGAGGCAGTGGCGGAATCGGCTCTGGAACCGGCGTCGGTGGCACCCAAGGAAATGATGGAGCCGTGTGTTTTGTTCGCACTGATATCAAGGCCGTGGCGGGCGGTGGCGGTGGCGGTTACGGTGGAGGCGGCGCAGGGCTGAGTACTGCTCCCACTGATGGCGGCGGCGGCGGCGGCGGAAGTACCGGGCCTTCCGGTCGCAGTTTCAGCATTGCCACCAACGCCGGCGCAGTCGGGGCAGCTGGCGGTAACGGGTACGTCACCATCTCGTCTGGCATTGCCCCCGTTGATTTGGAAGAGCCAGCACCACTACCACCGGATATCTTCCAAAGCGTCGGGCTACCAAAGTCAGGTAATTGCACTTCCATCGATGACTCCGCACTGAACTGGGCCGGCTCAACCTCAGGAGGTTGGACTGCCTCGTGGGCTCAATGGATGAATAGCGGGCTTGGCGGCGCAGTCTGTAACCGGATCCTCGGATACGACCCATATCTCGAGCACTGGTTTACTCGTTAACCGTGATTTTCTTCACCTGGAAATGTCTTACTCGTGTGGTCATGGCGGTGTTGCTGCTCGTCACCTGCGCATTGACGCAAGCGCAGGCTGCCAATGCCGCAACGTCGAGTGCTACATGGGTGAACCCAACACTCGGACCCGACGGTCAAAGAATCGGTGGTTGGGGTTGCATTCGCACCATGATCAATAAGGGAAATGGCGTCTGGGAGATCGCCAACTAGGCATTGAGCTCTGAGCCTGTCTCTCCGGCGGGTCCAGACGCTAGACAACCAAATAGTCAGACGTTCATGCCATCGTGAAGCCATGGCTACGAGCAACCTTTCCCTTGAATCCGTGCTGTTACTGCTAGCAATTGGTGCCTTCGTTGGAGCTTGCGCTGCTTCGGTGTTCTTTTTAATGCGGCGTCGAAATGATGCTCAGGCTGATGCAGCAGTTGTCGATGCCCTCACCCCTGTTGCCGAATCCCTGAAGGCATTGGCCGCTCAGGTAGAGCGCCACGAGCGCACCAACGTTGCCGCTCAAACCGAATTACGCACCACACTCACCACCACGTGGGAAAACCAGGTACAGGTGCTGCAGCGCTCAACTGATGATGTTCGTCGCGAGGCTTCGCGTCTTGCTGAAGTCTTGAGTCGCTCTGGTGCGCGTGGCCGCTGGGGTGAGATGCAATTGCGGCGTCTCGTGGAAGCTTCTGGACTACTTGATCGGGTTGACTTTGTTGAGCAAGCCAGCTTCGACTCCCACGATGGTGTTGGCCGCCCCGACATGATCATTCGCCTCGCGGGTGATCGAAGTGTTGTGATCGACGCGAAAGTGCCGCTTGCTGCATTTCTTGAAGCTGAACAAACAACTGACGAAGCAAGTCTGCAACTGCGTTTGCACCAGCATGCCGCCGCAGTCATTCGTCACATTGATGCCCTGAAAGCACGCGACTACCAGCGCATGGTTCCCAACAATGCTGAGTTCGTCGTGATGTTCTTGCCATCAGAGGCGTTACTCGAAACTGCATTGCAGATGCGCCCAGACCTTTTGGACTACGCATTTGAACGCAACATCGTTCCGGCAACACCAACTACCCTGTTCGCACTGCTGCGCACCGTCTCACTGACCTGGCGCCAAGAACAACTCGCTGAACATGCTGAAGAAATTCGCGTGCTCGGCGTTGAACTGCATCGTCGGCTCGTCACCATGGCTTCACATTTTGCCAAGGTGGGTAACTCATTGGATTCAGCCGTAGCCCAATACAACAAGGCTGTTGGCTCCTTGGAATCACGCGTTCTGGTCACTGCCCGTCAGTTCGGGGAACTAGGAACCGGCGATGCAGAACTTGAAGCGCCAACCTTGCTGCACACCACGACCCGACCACTGTCCGCGCCTGAGCTCATTGCGGATGTGAGTTGAGTACCCTGAAGGGGTGATGGACGAAAGCCAATTTGGCGATCCCGCTGAAGACGACGCATATAGCGCGCTCTTTCGTCCGCAATCCCCTGCTCAGATTCCTGTGTCTGAAGAAGACGAAGTGATCGTCATCGTTGAAGAGGCACAGTTCGTCCCGGTTGTTCCACCTGCAGCCACACCCGTGATCAGCAGCCCAAAGGCAGATACCGGACGCCTGTTTCGCAGCGTTGGTGTTGAAACCTCAACCACTGCACTCCCAGCGCTGAGCCGGTCAGAAGCAGCACATCTGCGCACGGTCGGTGCTGACCGCACAATGGCGATGCCGGTAGTCCAAGCTAGCGCTGGAGCAATTGACCAAATTGCCGTAGGCCAGCAAGCCCCATCCGAACCTGCACCCGCTCCCCTTGGTGAGACTTCACAAGAAATATTCGCAGCACCCATCATGAGCGAACCCGAGCAAGCCACCAGCAAAACAAAGGAGGCGCACATGAGTAAGTCGCGCCGTAGCGATCCAGGCTTGAATCCGCTCGGTGTTTATGTGCTGGTGACTGGTGCCACCGTGGTTGCGGGCTTCCTTGACTCCTTCATCAGTGGCACTGGCCTTGGCTGGCTCACCGGCATCGTCTTCGTGATTTCTTCGATCTACTGCGCAGTGAAGGTTCGCATCAGCGATGCCAGCGTTGCTGTGATCACTCCACCCATTGCGTACGGCATTGCAGCACTTACCGTTGGTCAGTTGGGCCAGAGCCGTGCTGGTGGCGCACTCATTTCAGTTTTTGTTAATGCCTTCACAACTCTGTCTGACAACTGGTTCTGGATTATCGGCACCACTCTCGTAGCGCTTGCCGTTGTTGTGGTGCGCTCGCGTCGTTAGTTCGCTTGTGCTCTCATCTCGCGACGCAACTCTGGCGGCAATGCAAACACGAGCTTTTCAACGGTGGTCGTAATCTCTTCCACATCGATGTAACCACGTTCTGCCAACCAAGCAATGACATCTTGAACCAAAATTTCTGGAACTGAAGCGCCACTCGTGAGACCAATGGTCGTTGCGTTTTCAAACCACGCTTCTTGAAGTTCATCTGCACCATCAACACGGTAAGAACTTTTCGCACCAGCTTCAACAGCGACTTCAGCAAGGCGTACCGAGTTAGAGGAGTTTCCCGAGCCAACGACGATTACAACTTCGCACTCCGGCGAAATTGCCTTGACTGCTGCTTGGCGGTTCTGAGTCGCATAACAAATGTCATCACTGGGTGGGCTGACAAGATTTGGGAAACGATTTTGCAATACGTCAACGGTTGCAATCGTTTCATCAACGGAGAGGGTTGTTTGGGAAAGCCAAATGAGTTTGTCATCAGGGTTTAACTCAACTTCTGCTGCCTCTTTGGGATCTTGCACAAGCGTGATCACATCTGGAGCTTCCCCAGTGGTGCCCACAACCTCTTCGTGTCCTTCATGGCCGATCAAAATGATTTGATAGCCCTCGGCTGCGAAACGACGTGCTTCTGCGTGAACCTTGGTAACCAATGGACAGGTTGCATCAAGTGCCTTCAAATTTCGTTCAGCTGCCTCAACGTGCACCGTTGGCGCAACACCATGGGCAGAGAACACCACGGTCGAACCTTCAGGAACCACATCAAGTTCATCTACAAAGATGGCACCCCGGGATTCCAATGACTTCACGACGTACTTGTTATGAACGATTTCTTTTCGCACGTATACGGGAGCGCCATAAAGATCCAGAGCGTTCTCAACCGTGGTGACTGCCCGATCAACACCGGCGCAATAGCCACGTGGGGCAGCCAAAAGAACTCGCTTTGAATTCGACATAGCCCTCATCGTAGGTGCCTGATGTCGGGCGCAACACCTACGCTGCATCCGTGGCCCTTGACTCCTCAGCTGAACACCCGGCACCGGTACGTACGGTCTCCCGGCTGGTTGGCGAGTGGATCGGGCGCTTAGGCCCTATTTGGATGGACGGTCAGATTGCCGAATTTCGGCCGCGCCCAGGAGCTCGAAATATCTATCTGACGTTGCGCGACCCTGATGTAGATATGTCCGTGACCATCGTGGCGGATGCCGCCCTCGTAGGCGGGGTAGAGCCACCGCTGGCCCAGGGCCAGCGAATCGTGGTGCACGCCAAGCCGGAATATTGGGCTGGCCGCGGCAGCCTGCAATTTCGTGCCAAAGAAATTCGCCCAGTTGGTTTAGGTACGTTGCTTGAGCAACTCGAGCGTCTGCGGCACCTCCTTACCGCCGAAGGCTTGTTCTCACCAGAGCGCAAGCAACCGCTGCCATTCCTTCCACGTCGAATTGGTTTAATCTGCGGTCGCAATAGTGCTGCCATGCATGACGTTCTTGTGAATGTTGAAGATCGCTGGCCAGGTATTCCATTCGAAGTGCGTGAAGTTGCCGTGCAGGGAGTGCAGGCAGTCACTGCCGTCACTGAAGCACTGGTTGAGCTCGATGCGATCGAAGATGTCGACGTGATCGTTATTGCGCGTGGTGGTGGCAGCGTCGAGGATCTCTTGCCGTTTAGCAATGAGGCACTCGTGCGTGCTGCATCAGCGGCCCGCACGCCAATCGTTTCCGCTATTGGTCACGAGCAAGACACACCACTTCTCGATCTTGTTGCTGATCTTCGCGCATCAACGCCAACTGATGCCGCAAAGCGCATCGTGCCTTCTTGGAATGATCAATATGGAATTGTTCAAGCCTTGCTCAGTCGTGCGACATCAGTGTTGAAAAATCGCCTTGATCGCGAATCAAGCCTGGCCATTGAAAGTCTGCGTCGAATTCGCACTCGCGTCACTCATTTAATCGAAGCAGGACAACGCGATCTTCAACATCTCACCGCCCGTGTGCGCGCGCTTTCACCAGCAGCGACTTTGGAACGTGGGTACGCAATCGTCACGAATGCAGATGGTGAAATCATTCGCGATGCATCGACCACTTCATCGGGTGACTTTGTTCGCGTGCGCGTGGCGCAAGGAGCCTTTGAAGCCCAACGAGTTGATAGTTCTACGGAGGAATCATGAGCAAGCCAACTGACATCACGAAGTTGACCTTCGAAGAGGCACGCGACGAACTTGCCGGAGTGGTTGCTCATCTCGAATCAGGTGGTCACAGCCTTGAAGCTTCGCTTGCTTTGTGGGAACGCGGTGAATTACTCGCTGCGCATTGCCAACAGTGGTTGGAATCCGCTCGCGAACAAATAGCTACAGCTGAGTCTGCTTCTGAGTAGCAAGTGAACCTGCAACGGTTTTCAGTTCGTTGATTGATGCCGTTCCAGTGACTGCAGTGGTCACACCATTCACTTGACGAATCAGCGCGTGCTGTGATTTACCGGCGTAGATATTCCAGGTTTCACCATCAATCACAACCGATCCTGCTGGTGCTGTTTGCGCTAATTGAGCTGTAAGGAACTTCAGTTGCATTGTTGCGGACTGCTCAACTTCGACGTATTGAGTGGCTGGAGTTACGTAACCAAGGTGCCAGACGGGAATTGGCTCTCCAGAAAATCGTGCACTCGTGAGTCGATAGCCCTCGCGCCCTTGCGGAACTTCAACTGGGAATGTTGCTTGCGCATTCGCCAACATCAGCGGTGCACTCATGCTTACCTCGCGTACTGGGTCAGGCTCGGCACGGTGCGTGATGAACATGATGACTGCCACCGCGGCAAGCACCACTGCCAACGATCGACCCATATCGCCCACGGTTTGCGCAAGGCGGGCATTTGATCGCCCTGTTGGCTCCGGCATGGTTGAACTCACGTGATCATGATGGCGCATAAGGCAAAAGAGTCGAATCAGAGGTCATAAAACACTCGAGAATCGGTGATGATTCGCCCGTCAATTGCGTTCGTTTCCATCGCTTGGATGACGGGGCGCTGCCGAGTGTGACCAAAACACCTCTGGATACAACAGCCTTGTATCCGCTTGCAGACCTAGGCTCTGCGCAGGAGGCAACACGATGACAACGCCCAGCACTAATGAAGTTCCTGATCGCAACCTGGCCCTTGAGCTGATTCGAGTAACTGAAGCAGCTGCCATGGCTGCTGCCCGCTGGGTTGGTCGCGGTGACAAGAACGGTGCTGACGGCGCAGCAGTGAATGCCATGCGCTCCCTCATTGGCAGCGTCAGCATGAACGGTGTGGTGGTCATTGGTGAAGGTGAAAAAGACGATGCACCCATGCTTTTCAACGGCGAACGTGTTGGCGATGGCACTGGCGCAGAAGCTGATGTCGCTGTTGACCCAATCGACGGAACAACACTTGCCGCTAAGGGTATGCCCAATGCTATCGCGGTGATTGCCGTTGCT
>WLOE01000082.1 GCA_009699465.1 Actinomycetota bacterium
ACAGGCGAGCTCTTACGGGTGTGCGGGGGGTCCCTTAAATGTAGAGGATCAGCACATGGCCAAGACACCACGTTCACGCAATTGGATTGTCAAGATTGCTGCACTCTCATTAGGCATCGGTTCTGTTCTCACTGTTGTGCCCTCGAGTGCACAGGCTGCTGATCTCACACCAGCGCAGATCGATGCAGGATTGAAGAAATTCCAAACCGCATCACCACGCGCGAGTTATTTCATGTCAATGGAAGTTGCACCAGAAGTTACGGGTGCGGTGCCTCTCAAAGCTGGCATGCATCGCTTGTGGGATATGAAGACAGCTTGGAAAGACGTGAACCCCTCAAAGGGTGTTTTTGACTGGTCTGTTCTGGATATGCGAGTAGCTCAATCAGAAGCAACAGGCGCGCGACCAATGCTCGTTCTTGGATTAACTCCGACCTGGGCCGCAAGTGATCCAAATGCTGGAGATGCACGTTGGGGTCTTGGCACAGCAAGTCCACCAAAAGACATCAACGACTGGAAGAACTACGTCCAAGCTGTCGTCAGTCGTTACGGCAATCGCATTGCTGGGTACGAAGTTTGGAACGAAGCAAACCTGCAAACTTTTTGGACTGGTTCTTACGATCAACTTGCAGAACTCACAGATACTGCTTACGACATCATCAAGTCATCGAATTCGGGTGCGCTTGTCATGATGGCTTCCACGACAACTCGTTTGGTTTCACCAGCGGCGAAGTTCACCACGGGTTATCTGGAAGCGCTCGGCCGTTACGGCAATCCATTTGATGGCTACACCATTCATACCTACCCAGCTGGCGACATTCCATTCGATGGAATTTCAACGCAGCGCATGGCCGATATCAAGGCTTGGCAAACTGCAGTTGTGAAAGCTGTTGGTCCGGATTCACCGCTTCTCGATCGATTGATTTTCGACACTGAAGTGAACTACGGACTCGCAGGCCCTGGCGCGCGCCCAGGAACAGACTTCACTGACGAGCAAGGCGCAACCCTTCTTGAGCAGACCTATCGCGACTCCGCAACGCTTGGCATTGATGCAACGTTCTGGTACCTCTACACCGCAGCACCGTTTGATTTGCTTGGTGTTCAAATGTGGTCGGGTTCGCCAGTAGTGAATGCGAAATGGAATGCGTTGCGTGCAGGGACATCAACCACATCAGCACCAAGTACCCAACCGTCAACAGGAACTGGCTCTACCGTTTCGTCCACGACCCCAGCTCCAATCAATCTTCAAGCAGGACGCACCGGGACGCAATTGAGATTGACGTGGGATATGCCGCTAGAAACCTTTGGCTCAACCACAAAAACGAGCTACAACATTGAAGAGAGAAGTAAGTTCAGTAGCGGTTCGTGGGGACCCTGGGATGGGTTTGCGAACGTTTTAGAAGGTCAGAGTTACACAGAAAAGGCTCCTTGGCTCGATCTCTCCGGAAGCATTTTTGATTTCCGGGTGCAAGCGGTGATCAACGGTAAGGCATCCGATTGGTCCACACCTGCCAGAATTGTTGTAACGAAAAACGTCACACCCCCAAATAACGTCAATGCGATTATTAACAGCTCAGCGGTAGTCGTGACATGGCAGGGCAGTTCACTTGATACAGATTTATTAGAGGGCTATCGCATTGAAGGTCGCAACGTTTCGAAAAAGACTCCTTGGAAAGTTTTGGCAACCACAAGCAACAAGGTCCCGTCAAAGCGTCTGACTCGCGAGCAGGTTGGTGCCGATGAGTTCGATACCGTGGAATTTCGAGTGTCCACGCTCTCAACAAGCGGCAAGCGATCCAGGACATCGCCTGAATCACCGCGGCGCCAGTTCACCAATGAGCTACCCACTCCAGTGAACGTCAACGCTACCTACGACTCATCCCTTGGTTGGATGACCATGACTTGGGCCGCCCCGGATACAGCGATGCCTGGCGGCCGCAATGTGATGGGCTATGAGTTCTCGTATCAGTGGCCAGGGGCTACGAGTTGGACAACCTTCGGCGATCCTGTGGGCTCCAATATGGGTAGCACGAGTGCTGTTTTCGATTTGGTCAATGTTCCAAAGGGCGTGCTGAACGTGAGAATTCGCTCTGTGGGTTGGCCTGGTCAGATCTACTCGGGCTATTCCTCGCCACTTGCCGTCGTGAAGAGGTAGCAGAATTGATTGACCTCGAAGGTGTCAGCCTGAGCCAATAGAGTGGCCCCCGTGTCCATGGCCCTGTATCGCACTTATCGACCTGCTTCCCTTGCGGAAGTGGTCGGTCAGGAGCACGTCACTGGTCCGTTGACGCGCGCGCTAGCGAACGACCGCACTCATCACGCGTATCTGTTTGCTGGGCCTCGCGGTTGCGGCAAAACCTCAACCGCCCGCATCATGGCTCGGTCGCTGAACTGCGAACAGGGTCCAACTCCAACACCCTGTGGTGTGTGCCAAAGCTGCATGGATCTTGCGCCAAACGGGGCGGGTTCCATTGACGTCATAGAGCTTGATGCTGCAAGTCACGGTGGTGTCGATGACACTCGCGACCTTCGCGAACGAGCAATGTTTGCTCCTGCATCCTCGCGTTACAAGATTTACATCATCGACGAAGCCCACATGGTTACCTCCGCAGGCTTTAACGCACTGTTAAAACTTGTTGAAGAGCCACCGCCGCATGTGCGCTTCATCTTTGCTACCACTGAAGTCGACAAAGTGCTGCCAACGATTCGTTCGCGTACGCACAACTACACCTTCCGCCTTGTTTCCACCCGTGAACTTCAGCTTCATCTTGCCTCCATCTGCGAACAAGAAGGGGTCGCTGCTGATGCGGCAGCCCTCGCGTTGATTGCCCGCGCAGGTGCAGGCAGCGTTCGCGACAGTCTTTCGATTCTGGGTCAAGTGATTGCAGGTGCTGGTGTTGAAGGCGTGACATACGCCGACACGGTGATGCAACTTGGTATGACCGACATGACATTGCTCGATGAAACAGTTGATGCACTGATCGCGCGTGATGGCGCAGCTTTGTTTGGCACAATCGAAAAAGTGATGGATGCAGGCCATGAGCCTCGCCGCTTTGTCAGTGATCTTGTTGAGCGTCTGCGCGACTTGATTGTGCTGCAGCATGTACCTGGCGCGGCCGCGATGTCATTAATTGACGGGCCAGATGAATTGATTGCCCGTGAACTTGAGCAAGCACAACTCATTGGTGCCGCGGAACTTTCACGCGCAGCTGATGTGGTCAGTGAAGCCTTGAGTGAACTCAAGGGTGCTACGGCTCCACGCCTGCAACTTGAATTGATGTGTGCCCGCTTGCTGTTGCCGGCAATTGATGCCGATGAACGCGGGCTTCGTGCGCGCCTTGACCAAATTGAACGACGACTTGCCTCTGCGCCTGCGGATGCAGTGATGGCAGCTAAGTCAGTTGCCTCAGTTCCTCCTGCTGTTCCAGCAAGTCCACCAAAGCTTTCGGCAGTTGCTCCATCAACAGCAGCCAATCCTGCGCCGTCTGCAAAAAAGGAAGCGCCGGCTGCGCCTGCTGCTCAAGCAACTACTGGTGCAAAGTCACCCGCAGCACCAAAGATTCCTAAGGCCGGGCCACCAGCAAAGCCAGTAGTCGAAGAAGCTGTCGCTGTGGTGGGACCCATTGCCGGAGCTATTGGCGATACGCCGTCACTTTCCGACTTCGTCACGATGTGGCCAGCAGTCATGGATGCCACCAAGGCATATTCACGCGTTGCTTGGATGTTGTTCAATGCTTCTCAGCCTTTGACCGTTGCTGATGGCACGTTGGCTGTTGGTGTTCCCAATGCCGGCCAGGTCAACAACGCACGCACGAGCGGTCACGATGAGCGCTTGCGACAAGCAATCCTTGATGTGATGCGGGCTGATGTGCGCATTGATGTGGTGCTTGCACCAAATGCTGTTGCTCCCACCGGTGGGTTAGCGAATGAATCCATAGCTGTGATCGCTGAAGTTGATTCACCGAGTGTTGACGATGATGATGTTGACGACGAGTCAGGTATCGATCTTGCGATTCGCGCGCTCGGTGCCACCCAAATCGGCGAGATAGAACACTGATGTACGAAGGTATTGTTCAAGATCTCATTGATGAGTTAGGTCGACTTCCAGGTGTTGGCCCAAAGAGTGCCCAGCGCATTGCATTTCATATTCTTTCTGCGGATCCCACCGATGTGATGCGTCTTGCCGATGCCCTACGCGAAGTCAAAGAAAAGGTTCGCTTCTGCGCGGTATGCGGAAACGTGGCCGAAGAAGAGGAATGTCGGATCTGCCGCGACCCACGTCGTGATCAAACGATCCTTTGTGTTGTTGAAGAGTCCAAAGACGTCGTCGCAATTGAAAAAACTCGCGAATTCAAAGGCCGCTATCACGTGCTCGGTGGTGCGATCAGCCCAATTGAAGGCATCGGCCCTGATGATTTGCGCATTCGCGAACTTATGGCGCGACTTTCTGATGCCACCATCGTTGAAATCATTCTGGCAACTGACCCAAATCTTGAAGGTGAAGCAACCGCTACCTACCTTGCTCGGATGATTGCTCCACTAGGCATTGCAGTGTCGCGTTTAGCCAGTGGTTTGCCTGTTGGTGGCGATCTTGAATATGCAGATGAAGTCACGCTGGGCCGAGCCTTCGAAGGCCGACGACGCGTGTAATTGCAAGGCTTTCTCGCTTTGGCACTCTTGAATTCTGCGAATTTTCGTTTTATATTTGCGGTGCGACAGGGGTTGAAAGGTCCCCTTGCCGCCCCGAAAGGTCACCCGGTGCCCTTAAGGGTCCAAATGAGGTCCGCGAGGGCCCTGATGATGCAAGCCACTGCGATGAACAATTGGCTGTACATCAGGGCCCTTCGCCTTCCCTGATCGAATTTCCCATCCACCTTTCACCTCCTCTCCCAGCAAAGGTGCGCCCGCCGTTGCGCACCCATGCCGAAAGGGGAGATCCGGTGAAGGTAAGTCGGCCCTATTCGCTGAGTCCATGGCGAATCTAGAACTGTGGACAGGGCCTATCTGGGCGTGTGTTTGTGGATAAACCCTTGAGGAAAACGCTTACGTTTTGCCGGGTAGACTTGTCACTCGTGTCCTTGATCGTGCAGAAATTCGGTGGTTCGAGCGTGGCTGATGCCGCCTCGGTGAAGCGTGTTGCCCGACGCATTGTTGAGACCAAGCGCGCCGGACACGATGTGGTCGTTGTGGTTTCCGCCATGGGTGACACAACTGATGAACTGCTCGAGCTCGCTGAACAAGTCTGTGAAAACCCACCGGCACGTGAACTCGACATGCTGCTGACCTCAGGTGAGCGCATTTCCATGGCAGTGCTGGCCATGGCAATTGCTGATCTTGGCGAAGACGCCCGCTCGTACACGGGCTCACAGGCCGGTCTTATTACTGATGCCGCCCATGGCGCAGCAAAGATTATTGATGTCACCCCAGGTCGCATTCAAGAAGCCATTGCTGCCGGTGCGATTCCAATCGTGGCAGGTTTCCAAGGCGTTGCCCAAGATACGAAAGACATCACCACGCTTGGGCGCGGTGGCTCTGACACCACTGCGGTTGCGCTCGCTGCTGCACTAAAAGCATCCGTATGCGAAATCTTCACTGACGTTGATGGTGTCTTCAGTGCTGATCCCCGTGTTGTGCCTGCTGCACGCAAGGTTCCATTCATCACATATGAAGAAATGCTTGAGCTCGCTGCTGTTGGCGCGAAGGTATTGCATCTTCGTTGCGTTGAATATGCACGTCGTTTCGATCTTCCTATTCACGTTCGTTCATCGTTCTCTCAACTTGATGGCACGTTCGTGTTGTCACCCGAAGCCATTGCTACCGCTATCTCAGAAGGAAAAGCCATGGAACAACCGATCATTTCCGGTGTCGCTGCAGACGTTAACGACGCAAAGATCACTGTGGTGGGTGTGCCTGACAAGCCAGGTGAAGCGGCGGCGATCTTCCGCGCGCTTGCTGATGCGTCTATCAACATCGACATGATCGTGCAAAACATTTCAGCGGCTACCACTGGTCGCACGGATGTTTCTTTCACCTGCCCAGTGGGTTCTTCAAAGAAAGCACTTGAAGCCCTGGAAGCAAAGCGCTCAGCGATCGCATTTGAAGATCTCATTCTTGATGATCAGGTTGCCAAGGTTTCCCTCGTTGGTGCGGGCATGCGTTCACATCCAGGTGTATCGGCAGATTTCTTCACCGCACTTGCTGGTGCAGGTATCAACGTAGAAATGATTTCCACTTCTGAAATTCGCATTTCGGTCGTGACTCGTGTTGACGATGCTAAGCGCGCAGTGCAGGCATTGCACACCGCTTTCGGTCTTGATGCCGACGGTGAAGCAGTGGTGTACGGAGGAACCGGACGATGAGCCGTAGCATGCACGTTGCTGTTGTGGGTGCAACTGGTCAAGTTGGTTCGGTGATGCTTCGCCTGCTCGAAGAACGCAACTTTCCGATTGAACGCCTGCGCTTGATGGCTTCTTCACGTTCAGCCGGAAGCACGCTCACCTTCCGAGGCGAAGAAATCGTTGTTGAAGATGCGGAAACCGCTGACCTCACTGGCATCGAAATTGCACTGTTCTCAGCTGGCGGCTCGACTTCAAAAGCGCTGGCACCGAAATACGCAGCTGCAGGCGCAGTGGTAATCGACAACTCATCTGCTTGGCGCATGGATCCAGATGTTCCGCTCGTGGTCAGCGAAGTGAACCCTGAAGCGATTGCCGAAATGCGCAAGGGCATCATCGCTAATCCAAACTGCACCACCATGGCTGCAATGCCTGTGTTGAAGCCGTTGCACGCAGCCGTGGGTCTTCGTCGACTAGTAGTGAGCACCTTCCAGGCTGTTTCAGGTTCAGGGCTTGCTGGTGTTGAAGAACTTGCAACTCAGGTGCGCGCTGTGGTGAATCAAGACATTGAGGGCCTGACTCACGATGGTCGTGCGGTGAATTTCCCAGCACCAGTGAAGTACGTGGCTCCAATTGCCTTTGACGTAGTGCCATTTGCGGGAAACCTCGCAACCGATGGTTCGCTGGAAACTGACGAAGAGCAGAAGCTTCGCAATGAAAGCCGCAAGATTCTGGACATTCCAAACCTGTTGGTTTCTGGAACCTGTGTGCGCGTACCAGTGTTTAGCGGTCACTCACTTTCAATAAATGCTGAGTTCGATCAGGCAATTACACCTGAGCAAGCAACTGCTCTTCTTGCAAGTGCACCCGGCGTTGAACTTTCCGAAGTTCCAACCCCACTTCAAGCCGCAGGCGCTGATCCGTCATTTGTCGGACGTATCCGTCAAGATCAATCCGTGGCTGACAACAAGGGCTTAGCCCTGTTTGTCAGTAATGACAATCTTCGCAAGGGCGCAGCGCTGAACGCAGTTCAGATCGCTGAAATCATCGCCGCATCGAAGTAGTTACTTCGCGATAGCGCGGTCGATGCCGCGCTGTCCTTCGCGTCGAGCAACGCTTGAGATTCCAGGATTGCGATCGATGAAGGCCTGAACGTCTGCTGGCCAATAGGCAGAAACATCGCGTAAAGCCCACCCAATAGCTTTTGCGATCCAAAAGTTCTTTTCATTGATGTGTGGTTGACACATGGAAAACAGCAAATCAAGATCGGTGTTCTCACGAAGCCCACGCTGATGCTGGATCGCTACACGTACAAGCCAAATATTTTCGTCTTCAATCCATTCCCACATGGTGTCGACAAGCTCGGGGTATTGG
>WLOE01000083.1 GCA_009699465.1 Actinomycetota bacterium
ATCGCTGCGATGAAGGCGATTAAGGATGCGCTTGATCCGGCAGGGCTGTTGAATCAAGGGATTCTGTTTCCCACAGCGTGAAGCACAGCTCTTGCGCTGATTCCTACGTTTGACTACATTGTAGTCATGTCTACTCCACGCTCAGTTCGCCTTGATTCGGTGATCGAGGAACGCTTTGAATCCTTTCTCGCCCGACATCAAGGGCTTAATGGATCTGCTGCACTGAATCGCCTCATTGATGAAGGCATTCGTATGGATTTGGTGCCTGGGGTGCATTTCCGCGATGGCGTTCAGGGTCGAAGGGCCGCTCTTGTCGGCGGGCCAGAGATCTGGGAGGTCGCGTCGGTTGTGCGAGCAGCGCGAACGCTGAATGATGCGAGCGAAGATCAAGAAGTGCTTTCTCGAGTGTTGGAAACAACCTCGCTTTCGGTTGGACAGCTCGACACAGCGCTGAATTACTGGGCCCAATTCGCAGAAGAGATCGATCAACTCGTGGATCTTGCGTGGGCAGAGGAAGATCGTTTGATCGCAATAGAGGCAAGTAAGAAAACCCTGATTCGTGGTGAGAGAGTTACGTCGTGATCACACCAGGCGTGCGAATTAAATCGCCTATGGTCGTTGCCCACCGAGGCTCAAATGAATTCGAACCCGAGCACTCACTCGCGGCCTACTTGCGAGCAGTCGATGAAGGTGCTGACGCAATTGAATGCGATGTGCGCCTGACAGCCGATGGCACCTTGGTGTGTGTGCACGATCGCGAGATTGGTCGCACAAGTTCAGGTCGAGGATCCGTTTCAGCGATGCGCTTGCATGATTTGATGCACTTTGATTTCTCGGCACCGGAAAGTGAGAAATGGCAGCGCACTTCTTCATTGGATGAACGTTCGTCAGTGTTGACCTTGCGTGTATTGCTTGCAGCAATGCTTGATTTGTCATCATCAATTTCATTTTCCATTGAAACTAAACATCCAACGCGATTCGGCAAATACGTCGAAATGAGTTTGGTCGACGAATTACGTTACTTTGGATTATTGAATTCTTCGAGGGTTCGAATGATGTCGTTCAGTCGTCTTGCAGTTCAACGCATGGGTGTGATTGCACCGGATGTTCCAACTGTGTTCTTGATGGACAAGATTCCTTCTCGCTATTTGACAGGCGCACTGCCGGGCTCGTCATCGGTAGCAGGAATTTCCATCGCTTCACTTGCGTTGCATCCCGAATTCGTGGAGACCATGCATAGCCGTGGTGGCCAGGTGCATGTGTGGACGGTCAACGAACCCTCACAGGTTGAGTTGTGCCTATCGCTGGGAGTAGACGCCATCATCAGTGACAAGCCGGCGATGGTGCGTTCGCTCGTCGAATAAGGTTCTGGGCATGGCTAAGAAAAAAGTGCGTGCAGGTTCAGCGGCAGTTGCTACCGATGGGGTTGTTCCTGTCGTAGGGATGCGTGAGCCATGCCCATGCGGTTCAGGTCGCCGTTACAAGGCCTGCCATGGCAAGGTCGATGAAGTTATCGAGACCACGCGCCCATTTGAAGGCTTCGCATCAGAGTGCGACATCGTTGCGCTTCGCGAACTGGTGCCATCAGCAACCGCTGCCTTGACTCTGCGCTCAGATGCTGTTTCGGCAACCGGTGCGTCAGCAGGTGCTCGCAAGGTCACTCTGGCAACGGTGCTGCCAAATGCCTACCCAGGCCTAGTGCGCATGGATGGCGAGATTCTTCTTGGCCTGCAGGTCAACACTTCTTCAGGCAACGCCAGCCGCGATCTGGCTCTCGTGCTCGCTGCTGCCCTTGATGCGGAACCTGGCACTCCGATTGAAGCTCCTCGCGATGCGACAAGTGCCCTGCGCCTTCAGGATCTGATTGATGGATCAGCACCGCTAGATGTTCAGGTGCACGACGGCTTTGATTTCTGGGTTGATAAAGCGGAAATGACCGACGAAGTTCGTGAATCACTGGAGCGAGCTTCTTCATACGCGCATCCAACGTTGAAACTTTCATCCGTTGACGCTGCTTACTGGTGCCAGATGGGCGAGAAGGAACACCTTCGTTGGTCAATGCCGATTGCTGAAGAGCAGTTGCTCAATGCACTTGCTCGCCTTGATGCAGCAGGGCAAAGCTCACTTGGCGAAGACACCAAGCTGGTAGGCATGTTCCGCGCACACGGCATTGTTGTTCCAGTTTGGGATTTGCCACTCGGCTTTGGCGCAGCAGCATGCGAAGCACCAGCAGCTGCATTCCTTACTCGCTTAAACGCAGCCCTTGCAATTGATACGCCACTGACTGATGCAGAACGACGTGCACGTTCATTGCTCACCACGAAGCAAGTCACGCTCCGCCAGCAATGATTTATTGATGCTCAGTTGTTGGTTGCTGAGGTTCAGTGATGGTCGCGCGCACTTCAACAACTGACGTTGGGTATTCAACGGGAGTTTTCTTAAAGCGTGGTCCACTCCATGGAGCGGGCACTGCATCGAGCTTATAAGCCAAGCCATAGGCGGGATATTCGTATTGCTTACGAATTTCACTGAACATTTCCCACGCATCGTCATCGCTACGCACGATTGGTACGTGAGCTTGTTTCAACATTGCAAGAGCGTGATCAAATTGTTCGCGTGTGAGCGTTGATACACGCGCCTGATCAAAACCAAGTTGACGTGCTTGAGCCGCCGTTATTCCACGTGCCGCATCTTTGGCCGCAGCAGCATGCACCGATCGACGATTGTTATTCCACGCAGGAATATCTAGGGCTGGACGCGAAGGTACAGATTTGGAGGTCAGGTAGTCACTCAGGATTGGAATTCTCTTGGTGAATTTCTGAGGCCCAGCCGCTAAGAACAAGACTTCAAAGGTTTGTGATCCCTGCAAGAGCAAACGGTAGGCATTTGAATTCTCTTCAGTATCCGAAACGGATACGTGCATTGCTGCAGCATCCATTGCAGCGAGCAATGACGTGACGTAATGCTGATGCGCGCGAGAGCCGCGAATGTAAATCAAGGTCGGATAGGTCAAATGCGTAAGTCTCAGCTTTGCTGCCCACTCTGACCACTGGCGGAAATACGATGCGATTTCTGATGTCGTTCCGGCCATTGATGAACGGGCCAAATATTCAGGACCCCACGATGGTTCACCCGCCGTGGTGCTAAACATCGTGACGAGTACTTCACGGTCTAAGTACGTTTGGAAAATCGTTGGCAGGTAGCCGATCATCATCGCGATGAGAATCGGACCGGTTGTTGCCGCGATGAAATCGATAGATGTCTGCTCGCTGCCAGTACCTCCGGCAAAACCCAAGGTGAGCAAACTGGAACCTGACTGACGCAGAGCCTGGCCAAAAGGCATACCGCTGATGCCGTAAATCAACATGGCATAGGCGAACAGGAAACCAACAAGCCAAGCGAGCAAAATGCTCATGATCATGACGGGGCCTGTCCAAGCCATGACCTTGTCTCGACCGCGGTAGGTGCGACGCATCGCTGCGATCCCGCGGCTGGCTCCGTAGACCGCCAGCATGACTAAGCCAGTGAGGGATGATTTCAGCGGCCGAGGCACGATCACGGTGCGCATCATGCTGAGGAAGGTGGTCAAAGCCAGGAACAGGCCGAGCGTGAAAATGCCCGAGCGTGAAGCCATATCGGCAAAGGCCATGGGTTCACTGGCCAGGATTGAGGTCACGAAGGGAGTCTAGGTGGCCCCCAAGGTGCTGCTGGCTGCATTTAGCCCTCAAGGCCGTAGGCTTTAGCGGTGAATATCGACACGAGTGCCATGAGCGTCCTCGTGATCGTTGCCCTCATTTTGGGGGTGCTGGGTCTGGGCGTTGGCGCCTTTGCCCTTGTGCGCTTGTCCCATATCCACCGCTCGCTGGCCCTGCTCCAAGCAACTGAAGGCCGCGAGACCTTTGTTGATGTGGTGGCTCGCACGATTTCTGAGTTCCACGACCTGCGCGACGAAGTTGGCGAGCTTGACCGCCAGCTCGTGCAAACCCGTTCGGAGCTTGCTCAAGCACTGCGTCACGTTTCGGTCGTGCGCTACGACGCCTTCGGGGATCTTGGCGGTCGCTTCTCGTTCTCAGCAGCGATGCTTGACGACTCAGGCGATGGCTTGATCCTCACCTCGATCCACGGTCGCACTGAAACGCGCACCTACATCAAGGGCATCAATGGCGGTAAGCCAGATATTGAACTGTCTCCAGAAGAATCTGAGAGCTTGAAGTTGGCAAAGAAAGGCGGTGAAGCATGACTCGTATTGCGTTCCTAGGACCTCGCGGCACGTTTGCGGAAGCTGCACTTCGCTCAATGCCATCTGCTGCTGGAGCTGAGCTGATTCCTGCTGCCTCCGTGCAGGCCGCAATCGATTTGGTTCGCACCGGTGGCGCTGATCACGCTCTTGTACCAATGGAAAACTCTGTTGAAGGGTCTGTTCCTTTGACCCTCGATGAACTATCGGCTGGCACGGAACTTGTGATCATTGACGAAGTGGTGCTGCCCGTAACGTTCGCGCTTGTTGCGCCACGTGGCACGTCGCTTGCATCAATTGTGCGCATTGCAACGCATCCGCATGCAGCAGCGCAGGTGCGAGGCTACTTAGCGGCGAATTTGCCAGAAGTTGTTATGTTGCCTGCACTTTCGACTGCTGGAGCAGCGCAAGGCTTGTTGGATTCAGCTCGCAATTACGACGCTGCTGTGTGTCAAGAAATTGCTGCCGAGATTTACGACCTTGATGTGTTGGCATCAGATATTGGTGACACATCAGATGCACACACCCGATTCGTATTAGTTGCACGCGCTGGTGTTGTTCCTGCTGCAACTGGTGCAGACAAAACCACGCTTGCGCTCTACATCCATCACGATCAGCCAGGCGCGTTGCTCGCGATCTTGAATGAATTTGCAGTACGTGGTGTGAACATGACGCGTATTGAGTCTCGCCCAACCCGCAAGGTTTTGGGGGACTATTACTTCAGTGTTGATATCGAAGGTCACGTCAACGATGCACGAGTTGCGGAAGCACTCAAAGGTTTGCATCGAGTGTGTCTTGATGTTCGCTACTTGGGTTCTTACCCTCGCCACGACGGTGCATCACCGGTGTTGCGTGACGGCGTGACCGATGCTGATTTTGCTGAAGCTGACGTGTGGTTGCAGAAGTTGAAGGGGAACTAACGTGCGCTATTTCGTTACCGGAGCTGCAGGCTTCATTGGTTCGCACTTTGTTCGTGAATTGCTTGCTGGTTCATACGGTGGTGACGTCACTGGCGTGACGGTGTACGACAAGCTCACCTACGCAGGCAACCTCGAAAACCTCGCTTCTGTTTCTGACGATCCTCGTTACTCATTCGTGCAAGGTGACATCTGTGATGGCGCACTGCTCGATCAGGTGCTGCCAGGTCACGATGTCGTCGTGAACTTCGCTGCTGAAACCCATGTGGATCGTTCGATTTCCGGCCCACAGGCCTTCTTGGTGACCAACGTGGTCGGTGCTCAAACGTTGTTCGACGCGTGCTTGCGTCATAACATCCCGCGCACCGTGCACATCGGCACTGATGAGGTCTACGGCTCAATCGATGAAGGTTCATGGACTGAAGCAGAACCATTGATTCCTAACTCACCATATTCAGCAGCCAAAGCAGCAGCGGAAATGCTGGTGCGGGCCTACCACGTGACCTACGGCTTGAATATTTCGTCAACGCGTTGCTCGAATAACTACGGGCCTTTCCAGTTCCCAGAAAAGGTCATCCCGTTGTTTGTCACCAACTTGATCGATGGTGGCAAGGTGCCGTTGTACGGCGATGGTTTGAATGTGCGTGACTGGTTGCATGTTGATGATCACTGCCGAGGCATTGCGCTCGTTGTTCACAAGGGTGCACCGGGCGAGAGCTACAACATTGGTGGCGGGCTTGAACTCAACAACCGTGAACTCACTGAGCAGGTTCTTGAAGCTATGGGTGCGGATTGGTCAAGTGTGCAACCTGTTGAAGATCGCAAGGGCCACGATCGCCGTTACTCAGTTGATGATTCAAAGCTTCGCGCGATGGGTTATGAACCACAGCACAAGTTTGACGATGGACTTGCTGAAACAGTTGCTTGGTACAAGGCCAATGAAGCTTGGTGGCGCCCACTGAAGGCAAAGGCTGCGCTGAAGTAATGCGCGTTCTGGTTACTGGCTCGCTAGGGCAGTTGGGTTCGGAACTTGTGTCCATTCTCGGCGGGCGCGGAACGCCAGTGATGGGTGTTGATCGCCCAGGTATCGATATCACCCAAAGTGGTTCTATCGCAACGGCTTTTTCGCTGTTTGAACCAACCGTTGTGATCAACTGTGCGGCATGGACTGCTGTTGATGATGCAGAAACTAATGAACCGGCAGCGCTGCTTGCTAACGGTGTTGGGCCGGAGCTTCTCGCATCTGCATGCGCTTCGGCTGGTGCGTGGCTCGTACAGATTTCAACTGACTATGTGTTTGCCGGCGATGCTTGCGTTCCTTATGCAGAAGACTTCCCTCCAGCGCCGCTCACCGCTTATGGCCGCACCAAACTTGCGGGTGAGGTTGCTGTTCAAACCGCGCTTCCTGATTCGCACTACATTGTGCGCACGGCTTGGCTGTATGGAATCAATGGCAACAACTTCGCCAAAACCATGTTGAAGCTGATGACAGAACGCGACACAGTCTCAGTAGTGACCGATCAAGTTGGTCAGCCAACCTATGCACGCGATCTTGCGCATCAACTCATTGCTCTCATTGATGCTCGCCCAGCTGCGGGAACTTTCCACGGCACCAACAGCGGTGTTGCATCCTGGTACGAGTTTGCGCAAGCGGTGTTTGCTGGCGCTGGTGCTGATCCGACACGTGTGCTGGAAACAGATTCGGCTTCGTTTGTTCGTCCGGCTCCGCGTCCGGCGTACTCGGTGCTTGGGCATGATGCTTGGGCGGCAGCTGGCTTGGAGCCGATGCGGGATTGGCGCGAGGCTCTTGATGCAGCGTTTGACGATGGACTAAGCGCGTAGTCCCGACGTGGATTTTTGTATGAGGGAAATTCGACTCGACCAGCAGGAATAAGTTATCCACAAATTCATACTATGCATTGCAATGCATATGCAGTACAGTGCATATTGCTTGAATGAACGTCCTACTTACACGGTCCTTCAGCGTCTGGATTGATCAGTTAATCGACCAGTGGATGCGAGAAAGGAGAGATTGATATGAACGTCGATACGAAGCATTTTGTTAGCGCAGATGAATCTATTTCCAAGCTTGAGTCA
>WLOE01000084.1 GCA_009699465.1 Actinomycetota bacterium
GGAGTCAAGCCAAGCACCAACATCGGTTGAGCGCCTGATGCTTCAGCCTGCGCTACTCGTTGGTCCAAAACAGACCAATCGAAGACGTCACGGGCCGGGTTCACATCTTTCCAAGCAGTCTTCATATCCCACCAGCGATGCATGCCTGCTTTAAGTGGCACTGCACCGGTGACTTCTGGTGCGACTTCCATCGACATGAAGTAACTCGCACGCGCTGATGCAGTTTGGAATTTCTTCAACCCTGCTTCGATTTGATCTTGTGTGAGATCAGCGGCCTGTGCACTCGTAGGCACAACAGTGAGAACGGAACCGATGCCTAATGAGATAGCAGCGATCTTGACAATCCAATTGCGTGAACGTGGTGTCTTGGCCATGTGCTGATCCTCTACATTTAAGGGACCCCCCGCACACCCGTAAGAGCTCGCCTGTCCTTGCTGCCTTCCGGCCCTGGGGAGGTTCAGCGAGATCACGCCGCACGAGGGGTCGCGATAACTGTACGGGCAGGGAGCAGATTGAGGCCAACTCGCACTGGACGATAGGCTCCGCCACGGAGGATTCGCCTAGTGGCCTATGGCGCTCGCTTGGAAAGCGGGTTGGGGGAAACCCCTCAGGGGTTCGAATCCCCTACCCTCCGCCACCTGAAAGCCGCCCCTTGTGGGCGGCTTTCTGCTTGCAGCCGATCACTGGCGGGAATGCCTATCTCGATGATTGTGTTGTCACCAACACATTCACGTTAGGGAGCCCGATGAATCCATTTATGGTCGTGTGCACGTTCAAGCCCGGTACAGATATGGCACAGGTCGGCGCTGTCGTTGCCGATGAGCAGGCCAAGGCGAAAGAACTGCAAGATGCTGGCCGTCTGACTGGCATCCATCTTGCGATTCCACGCGGCACGGTCTTTTTGCAGGTTGCAGCGTCAGATGAGGCCGCAGCCCAAGCAACTGTGATGGAACTGCCCATGTCTCAGTTCTGGGATGTCGATATTTTTCCGCTCGTCTTACCTGCGCACTGATCCCTGCCAACAACCTGATGGCCAAGCACAAGGGCACCAATAGGTGGCCTCGTTTCGCGGCTGTACCCTCTTCCACGGTGGCGTGTCCGAGCGGCCAAAGGAGCGCGCCTCGAAAGCGCGTGTGGGGGCAACTTCACCGTGGGTTCAAATCCCACCGCCACCGCCAATTCATGGGCATCCAGATGTTTGGGTGCCCATGAAGCATTGAGAAGCCGGCGAACAGATTCGGGACCTTGGGCCCTATGAACTCTCTTGGCTTGACATATAACTTAGGTAACCCTAACTTGAGCGCATTGATTTAAGTAAGGGTTGCCTAAGTTAAGGAGTTCGGATGTTCGCCAATTTTCTGATCGGGTTACGCGAGGGCATTGAAGCTGCCTTGATCGTGTCGATTTTGGTGGCCTACATCGTCAAACTCGGTCAGCAACATCTTCTTCCTCGCCTATGGGCAGGCGTGGGGTTGGCAATCGCACTCTCCGTGGGATTCGCGGCCCTGCTTGCCATCACCGGTAATGAACTTTCAGAGCGTGCCGAGCAAATTTTTGCTGGCACCACCAGCCTTGCAGCAGTTGCCCTGATTACTTGGATGATCTTCTGGATGGCCAAGCGCGCACGCTTTATTAAGGGCCAACTCCAAGGTGAAGTTGATGTGGCTCTTGAAAAAGGCAGTTGGGCGCTTGCGATTATTGCGTTTGTTGCAGTGATTCGCGAAGGACTCGAAACGGCGCTGTTTCTCTATGCAGGCATCTCCGCTAGTGGCGGAACAAGCGAACCAGTGATTGGTGCACTTCTGGGATTAGTCACTGCGGTGATCATTGGCATCATCATTTATCGCGGTGCAGTGAGTGTGGATCTCGCGAAACTTTTCCGTTGGACTGGCTTTGCACTCATCATTGTTGCAGCAGGCTTACTTACATACGCAGTACATGAATACCAAGAAGCAGGTTTGCTTCCTGGTGAAGACAACATTGCTTTCGACATCAGCTCAACCATTCCACCTGAAAGCTGGTATGGCTCACTACTCAAGGGCATCTTTAGTTTCCGCCCAGTAACCACGTGGCTAGAAGTTGTTGTGTGGTGGGCGTATGCCGTGCCGGTACTTGTGCTGTTCTTGAAGAAAACTAAGCGGCCGGCACTACAGAAGCAGTCTGTGCCGCAGCCGGTGTAGTTGCCGCAGGCATTGGGCAACCAAGACCTGATGGACTTGGCGTTGGTGACGCCTTCTTTGCCGCAACTGTTGCGTCATCTACAACAGCGGTATATCCGCTGCCGATAATGACGTCAACGACGCGCTTACTGCGACCATCTGGAATAAGTACAGATCCAGGGAAGTAGTACTCAAGAAGTTGCGCGGAGGCTTTTCCTTTTGGTCCATAACGCAATTCGCCAACACCGGTGATGTCACGATTACCTACCGCATTGCCAACCTCTTTAATCATGAAACCGCGGGCTCGCAAAGTTTGCGCAGTGGTACCTGCAAGCCCTGGAGTTTTGGTTCCGTTGTACACATTCACGCGAACACGCTCAACAGCGGGAAGTGACTGCGCTGGCGACACCATCAATGTGACACACGGTGACGGATTAGGCGTTGGCGCTACTGCTTCAGGCTCGCTGCTTCCACTGAACATTTTCACAATGCCAAAGATCAACCCAGCAACAACAAGCACCGCAGCTGCAATGGCCACAACGATGTGCCACGTTGGACGACGACGTCGGTAACGGCGCGGTGCAATACGCACTGCACCTTCACGCATCCCGCTCATGAGTCCTCCTGCATTCGTTGTTCAGCCATGAAATCTCGTACCAGATTGCCACATTCATCAGCGAGGATTCCAGCGATCACTTCTGGTCGATGATTCATCCGCTTGTCTCGGGGTAAATCCCAATGAGACCCGCAAGCCCCATATTCCTCATTCCACGCACCAAACACAATTCGGTCAATACGTGACAGCACTGCAGCGCCCGCGCACATTGGGCACGGTTCGAGCGTGACCACCAGGGTGCACCCCGAAAGGTGCCAATCCCCACGAATTGCTGCTGCTTCACGTAACACAAGCACCTCAGCGTGAGCAGTTGGATCCTGGAGCGCTTCCCGTTGGTTCACCGCACCGGCGATGACTTCGCCTTGCTCGTTGAGTACGAGTGCGGCAATGGGAAGGTCGCCCGTGATCGGGCCAACCTTGGCAACCTCGATGGCCTGCTGCATTGCCTCAACATACGAACGCTGCGCTTGGGACACCTATGAAGAATAGGGCGGTTGGTCGCTTACTGAGAATGACGGGCTTTACGTCGGTCAAGCCCAAAGCCAACTACGAGGGAAATAACCGTTAAGCCAGCAATAAACAACCATCCACCCATGTCACCAAAGCCGGAAATATTGGCCGGATCATCAGGGCACATGCCCAGGCCGCATTCAGGAATCACGGTGATGGTGATGACCAGCAGGTCCAAGAAGACTGCAGTAATGACTGCATACGTAATTGCCCGCAAAGAACCTGCTTGCTTGCTGATGCCTTGATCCCCACATACCAACGGCGTATTCCAAAACAGCAACACTGCACAACCCACCACACCAACGGCAAAGGTTACGAAAGCCCAGGTGTACAGGTGGAAGCCAAAGAATTCGGGACCATACCCTGGGTCTGTTGGGCTGGCCACATGCAAGAAGATCTGTCGCACACTTCCCGCAGCTCCCGCGCACGCAGCCAAGATGCTGATCGCGTAATGCTGCGCCTTCATCCCCCACAGCAGATTCATTACTGGTCCAACAGCCAAGCCGATCATTCCCGAGCGCTGCACCAAACACAGCGGACACGGTTGTTCGCCAACACCCAATTGCAGGTGCAGCGAACCGGCAAGCACACCCAAAAGGCCAACCAACGCCAAGATATTGATGATGCGAGCCAGAGTGACCTGGCGCTCTACAGAAAGTCTTGTCATCACGTCAGCCCTAGAAATTCAGTGGGATTGGGTCGGTCATGTGGGCCTTGAGTAACAGCACCGTCACGATCAAGGTCAAAATGGCCAAACCAGGGGTCCAACGCCATTTCCTAAAAATCCCAATGAAGACCGCTATCCAGAGGACAAACATCGAAAGCATCACGGGTTCACGCTAACGAACCTTTTACGTAATCTGGTGTCCGAAACGGAAACTTTATGAAAATGCCACGCAGCGCATGACAATGAGACTGAACCGGATTGCAGACACCCTCCAATTAGCTGCGCACCAACCGAGCGATGGCTGCGGTAACTTCAGAAAGCTTTTCGTTCATATCTACAGTGTTGTCATCCATGGCGTTCGTGACGCACTCAGCAAGGTGACCTTCTAGCATCAAGATCGCGACGGATTGCAGTGCTTTCGTGACAGCAGAAATCTGCGTCAACACATCCATGCACTGTTCGTCTTCATCGACCATGCGGTGTATCCCGCGAATCTGACCTTCGATGCGACGCAACCGTGTGAGTACCGCTGCATTGTTTTCTGACACCTCTGACATGACAACCTCCACCGCTCAGTCTAGTACCCAGTGGGGGTATCGATGGGAAGTGTCGAATTCTTGATTAATCGATCACGACAGGGCGGGCACCGACGCCCCACACCACGTAATTCCACATCCAGTTGGCCACCACGCTCACGCGGTTACGGCCGCCAGCCAGATAGAAGACGTGCAAGCCCAGCCATGCCAACCACGCTGGTGTGCCATGTAAGCGCAGACCCTTAGCCTCAACTACCGCGCGACGACGCCCAATAGTCGCCATTTGACCCTTGTCTTTGTAGACAAAATCCGTCAGCGCCTTGCCTTGGTGCTTGGCCTTGATCTGCTTGCCCACATGAATACCCATTTGCATCGCGACCGGAGCAATCATCGGAAGTGGTCGACCATCAGGGCCTTCTAGGGATGCCGCATCTCCAATGATCCAAACGCCTTCAGTGAGTTGTAATTTCGAATCAATCCTTAAGCGGAAAGATCGATCGGCTAAACCAAGAGTGGCCCATTGCTCATGAGCAGCAACACCTGCCGCCCAAACAATCGTGCCAGCGTTCAGCACTTCGCCAGACGTTAAGTGCACGTCAGTTGGATACATGCGGTCAACCGCGGCATTCACCATTACTCGTGCACCAAGATCTTCAAGCTCGCTTAACGCATGTGCACTGGACTTTTCCGAGAACATTGGAAGCAAGCGAGGGCCTGCCTCAAGAAGTGTCACCGACGCAAAATTCGCGAGGTCAGGGAACTCGCGCTTCATCGAACGCTGTAACTCAGCCACAGCGCCTGCAACTTCTACGCCGGTTGGTCCGCCGCCAACAACAACCACCCGCAAGTGTTCTTTCGGGCGATGCCCATTTTCAATTTCTTCATAGGTATTGAGCAAGTTATTACGAATTTCGCGTGCTTCACTCATCGTTTTCATTTGCAACGCGTTTTCCGCAACACCGGGAACGCCAAATGTTGTTCCCGTACTACCAGTCGCCAACACCAACTCATCAAATGGCAACACAGCACCATCTTCGAGACGTATGTTTTTGCGCTCGGTATCAATACGCACCACATCACCGCGACGAAAATCAACGCCAGGAATTGCGCCTCGCACCGAATAGGCGATGTCATCTTCAGACAATCCACCTGTTGCTACCTGATAGAGCAACGGTGCAAACAGTTGATACGGATTGCGATCAATCAAGGTGACGTGGATGCCTTGGGTTTTGCTGAGTTCGCGGGCCGCACGCAGGCCACCGAATCCGGCGCCGATAATTAGGACCTTGCGGTCGCCCTCACGTGCTTCATCCATAACAACAAACCCAACGTCGTAAGTTCGAGACCGCTACGCGGTTTCAGGAACCGTATTGTTTAAGCGGGTCATTTGCTCTGCCGATAACTTGACTGTCGCAGAACGAACAATGGAATCAACGGTTTCAGGCCGAGTAGCACCTGGAATATTGATCACGACTGGTGAAAGCTGTGACAACCAGGCAAGAGCCACTTCTTGCGCGGTCGCATTTACTTCTGCGCCTACTTCAGCGAAGTCCACATAGCGTGAACCGACTTCAGCATGTTGCGATGCTCCACCAAGAGGTGACCATGGCAAATACGCCAAACCAAGTTCAGTGCAACGGTGCAACGCGATGGCATTTGCACGGTACTTCGGTGAGTACTGGTTTTGCACTGACACTAAGCCGCCATCAGCCGGGCCGCCAAGAATATCGATCGCAATATTGATCTGCACATCATCAGCATTTGAAATACCGACGCGCTTAATGAGGCCGTCGTTTTTCAATGCCAACAAAGCCTTCATCTGATCGACATATTTCAGAGTTGGATCCGGGCGATGATGCTGGTAGAGCGCAATTTGTGACACACCCAAATTCTTTAAGCTCTTTTCACATGCCGCACGAAGTGACTCAGGCCGTGAGTCTGATCCAAAGATGCCGCCTGACTCGCGAGTGATGCCACCCTTGGTAGTCACCAACACGTCAGCCATATTTGCTGAACCGTTATAGGTGCGCATCGCCTCAGCTACGAGGAGTTCATTGTGGCCCATGGTTGAAGACGACGGTGCGTAAATATTGGCGGTATCAAAGAAGGTAACGCCAAGGTCAAGTGCGCGATGAATCGTCGCGATCATGCCTTCGCGATTTTCCAGCTTTTCTGGAAATGACATTGGCATGCAGCCAATTCCGACGGAAGAAACGTTGAGATCACCAATACGGCGTTGAGGCAGAGTCATATCTTCAGTCTAGCGGCGAATCTCAGCTCAGGGACTCAGCAACAACAAGCCATTGGGCATCAAGCTCGTTTCGCTTTCGTCCGATTTCTTGCAATCTGCGATTCATCTCAGCCAGATGCTCATGGTCGGTTGCGGATTCCGCCATCTTTCCGTGAATCGTGGCTTCCTCTTCTTCGAGTTTGCCCAGAGTGCGCTCGATCCGAGCCAAGTCTTTTTCAATAATTCGACGCTCACCTGCGCTCAAACCTGGTGCTTGAGACTTTGGTGCGACAGATGCAGACGTGGAAGTTCGCGATGATGCCACCGTGTGCCCACGCATTGATCGACGACGCTCAATGAATTCATCAATGCCACCCGTCAGGTGGGTAACAGTGCCATCGCCAAAGAGTGCGTAATTGTCATCACATACACGCTCAAGGAAATAGCGATCATGGGAAATAA
>WLOE01000085.1 GCA_009699465.1 Actinomycetota bacterium
CGAAGGCATCCTCCGATATCAACCAATGGATCATCAAGGCCCTGATCAACATGCCGCCGAAAGCTGCTGATGCAGGTCAGGTAGTGCTGAGTCTTGGCCATATGGCGCGATCGAGCGCCTCTAATATCGACCTCGTTGATTTGATGCTGGCAATACGAAGTGATGCACGAGCAAAGAAACTGACGAGCGTCACATTGCCTACGGATCAAGTGCGCGCGACCGGCACTGCCGTAGCTATTCCTTCAGCAACGAACGCTGTGATGCGCAAATACTTCTCACGAACACTGCTGACGCCTGGGCAAGCAGCAAGTCCAAGAATTGTGCTCACTGCGGCAGGTGCTTCGGCAACCCAATTGGCAACAGCTACATCAGCACTCATCGAAGCTGGGATGACCGTGATTCCGGGAGAGCCAATTGCGGCTCGCAAGACCAGTGCGATCCAGGTACCAGATTCGACTGTGAGTTCGCTGATCGGCAAAAAAGTAGCCACAGTTCTGGGCATGTTTCCTGAGGAAGTGCGCCGGGTGAAGGGCTACGTCGTGGATGCAGAAGTATTGCTGGGATCTGACGCTGCTCAACTGTGAGAGGCTTAACCCGAACATTGACCATCTGAGAGGAACAGACTTGAGCGCGACAGAAGCCGCCAAGAAATTGGCGATTGAGGCAGCATTGGCAGCTTCGGACAAACTAGCTCAAGACATTGTTGCTATCGATGTGAGCGAAGCGATCGTCATTACTGACGTATTCGTGATGGCAAGTGGAGCGAACGAACCTCAAGTGAAAGCAATTGTCGACGCTGTTGAAGAACGCCTCCTGAAGCTTGGCGAGAAGCCATTGCGACGTGAAGGCGAACAACAGGCGCGCTGGGTGCTCCTTGATTACGGCGACATTGTTGTGCATGTCCAGCTTGCTGAAGAACGCATCCATTACGCGATTGAGCGATTGTGGAAAGACTGCCCGGTGATTGAACTTCCAGTAGAAGTGAACCTGCCACGTGAGGTCAAAGGATCAGTTGAGTGACCCAGCCACGCCGAGTTGTGTTTTGGCGTCATGGTCGAACTGATTGGAATGCAAGCGGACGCTTTCAAGGTCAAGCAAATTCAGATCTTGACGAAGTAGGCATCGCGCAAGCTCGAGCTGCAGCAATTGAGTTGGCCAAGCTCAAGCCAGTAATCGTGATGTCGTCAGATCTCAAGCGTGCGCACGACACAGCCCTTCACCTGACGAACTCACTAGAGCTTGAGGTCGTGCTTGACGAGGGTTTGCGAGAAACGCATGTTGGTGTGTGGGAAGGCATGTTTCGTGCTGACATCGAGCGCGAACATACTGAGGATCTTGCGCAGTGGATTGCGGGCACAAATATTCGTCCAGGTCTTCATGGTGAAACTCGCACTGAGGTAGCGCTACGAGTGCGTGCTGCGGTGGATCGCGGACTGGCATGCCTTGAACCTGGTCAAACGATGGTCTGTGTTACCCACGGTGCCTCAGCTATGTCGGGGGTCGCCTCGCTCTTAGAGCTTCCACTTGAGATGTGGCCAGTTTTCTGGGTAATGCCTAATTGCTCGTGGTCAACGGTGATTGAGGTACCAACGCCCACGGGTGGCAATTGGCGCTTATTTGAGTACGCCAACAAGGTTCCGGCGAGCTAGGGCCGAGAAATACAGCAGCCCTGCTTTGGGTATGCTCGTACCTCCCGTGCTGACCAATGGTGAGTACTGAGGGGCTGTGGCGCAGCTGGTAGCGCACCTGCATGGCATGCAGGGGGTCAGGGGTTCGAGTCCCCTCAGCTCCACCATCACATCACTACTCGGTAGTGCTCCAATGTTGAATCCGTCGCATAAGCAATGCGCACACCAGCCTGCTGTGAAGCCTGAAGTCCGGTAATGATTTGGTTGGTGAGTACTTCTCCGGGTGCAACCACGGCAACGCCCGGTGGATATGGCGCAATGAGATCAGCGGAGATACGACCAACAGCATCAGCCCAATTCACCATCTGAGTTGGGGCAAAGTAGGCCTCGCGCATAGAGATCCCAACCTGCGGAACAACTGACCAACTCAATGCAGTTGCACTTGGACGTGGAGTCGATGCCAGTGATTTCAAGATCGGGATGAGTGCATCTGCTGCTCGATCGAAATCAAGGGCACTATCAGTAAGCGTTGCCAAGAACACCAACGTGTCTCGGTCAGCCATCTCAACGCGAATACCTTGTTCGATGAGTGCGCGTTCGATATCAACTCCTGATGCACCAAGTTGATTCACACGTAACACGATCTTCACCGGATCGAATCGACCAGCAGGAAAATCGCTGGCATTCAAAAAGATTGGCTGAGCAAACTCTGCTTGCACACGAGCTTTGAAAGCATTCACATTGTCCAGAAGCTCGCCAAGAAGCTCTTCGCCGCGAGCTTCAAGCAATGCCCGGCATCCATCAATAGAAGCCAGGGGAGCGCCAGCAGGCGAGGTGGTGTGCGTGGTTTCAAAACTTTGCTCGAGTCGATCGGCATTCAAGAATTCAGTACGAGCAACGAGCAATGCTGAAGCGCTATAGCCCGGAAGGGTTTTGTGGGTGCTCGTGATGAGTGCATCTGCACCAAGTTGCATGGCATGACGAGGGAGCTCGGGATGAAAACCAAAGTGACCGCCCCAAGCAGCATCAAGAATTACAGGAATGCCCGCCTCGTGTGCTCGGTCAATAAGTGGCGGCAAGTCCGAGATTGTGCCGAGGTAGCCCGGTTCGGTGAGGAGTAATGCAATCGGATTGCGATCGAGGGTCTTTTCAAACTCAGCTACCGAGATGCCGATTGGCACTCCGGTTGCTTCATCAATCTCTGGCGACATCCAGATGGGTTCAAGGCCAGCAAGTACAAGAGCGCTGAGAACTGAACGGTGAGCGGTGCGTGACACTGCAATCCGGTCACCTGGCTGACCCAGAGAGAAGATGATCGCTTGGTTGGCATGCGTAGAACCGCCGGTGGAGAAACGTGCCCAGCTTCCACCCCAGGCCTTTGCTGCAAGCGCTTCCGCTTGGCGAAGCACTTGATTGGTGAGCTTGATTTCATCGAGTCCGCCATACAAAGGAGTATCGACATCCACGACCCGACCAAGACCAATATCTAGGCGAGAGGCTTGTTGCTTATGCCCAGGAATAGTGAACGGAGTGCGAACAGTCTCGAAATACGAGAGGTACGCATCTAACAAAGGGGCGCTGTAACGTAATTCACTCACGCTCTGAGGGTAACTACTCGGCCGGAGCACTGCGCAGCAAGCCTTAGACTTTTCCCATGACGGTTGACACTTCCCTCGTCCAAGAGCGCCGATTGGTGACTCCCATTCCTGGACCCAAGTCAGTGGAAGTTCTTAAACGCAGGTCCGCAGCTACTTCGGCTGGGCTTGGGATGGCCATCCCAGTAGTGATTGAGCGTGCGCACGATGCAATTCTCCAAGACATCGATGGCAACTGCATCATCGATCTTGGCTCAGGCATCGGTGTGACCAACGTGGGCAACACCAATGATCGTGTTGTCGCCCGGGTGATTGAACAGGTGCAAGCAATCACACATACCTGTTTCACTGTCGCTCCATATGAGAGCTACATAGAAGTCTGCGAAATCTTGAACGAGATCACCCCAGGTGATCATCCAAAGAAGTCTTTGCTCGTGAACTCAGGTGCTGAAGCTGTTGAGAATGCGGTCAAGGTTGCACGTCATTACACGAAGCGACCAGCAGTGGTGGTGTTCGAACACGCTTACCATGGCCGCACCAACCTGACGATGGCACTCACGGCGAAAAACATTCCATATAAGGAAGGTTTCGGCCCGTTTGCTAACGAGATCTATCGCATGCCTTTCCCTTACTCGTATCGCTGGATGGGCAATGCCTCGACGATCACTGAAGATGCACTGAACGAAATTACCTTGAAGATCGAAAAAGAAATTGGTGCACATAACGTTGCAGCAATTTTGATCGAGCCAATTGTCGGCGAAGGTGGCTTCCTCGTTCCACCGGCAGGTTTCTTGCCAGGGCTATCCGATTACGCAAAAGAAAATGGCATCGTGTTTATCGCCGACGAAGTTCAGTCGGGCTTTGCGCGCACAGGTGACATGTTCGCTGTTGATCATGAAGGTGTCGTGCCGGACATGATCACGATGGCCAAGGGAATCGCGGGTGGATTGCCGCTTGCTGCTGTAACCGGCCGCGCCGAAATCATGGATTGCGTTCATGCTGGCGGCTTGGGCGGCACGTATGGCGGTAACCCTGTTGCCTGCGCAGCGGCACTAGGGGCTCTTGAGAGTTATGCACAAGACAACCTGACAGCCCGCGCGCAACACATCGGCGCAATTCTTCGGGAATCACTGACCATGTTGGCCAGCACCTATCCAGTGATTGGTGAAGTGCGCGGTCGCGGTGCCATGCAGGCAATCGAGCTCGTACGTGAGGGATCAAAAGAGCCAAACCCTGAGGCAGTCAACGCAGTGGTGAAGTATTGCCAAAGCAAGGGGGTGCTCATTTTGACGGCAGGCACCTACAACAACGTGATCCGATTCCTACCACCGCTGGTCATCACCGATGAACTATTGCGCGATGCATTGGGTGTGCTTGAAGAAGCTTTTGCTTCGCTGAGGTAATTCACTCGATCAATTCGTTGAGCTAGGAAGTTAATCATCATTCTTGATGATTTGTTTGTCTGGCCAAATGGTCAACGCGATAATGGCGATGATTCCCGCAAGAATTGTTTCGATCAAGCGCTCGGGAGCTGTTGAGCCAAGTTTGTCGCCATCCATATACAAAAGCGTGACGATAAGAGTGGTACTGCCAATGACACCAAAGAGATAATTAGAAGTGATAAAGGTTATTGCAAATCCAGCCGCAACAGTTGTCAGTGGTACCAGCCATTGACCTTGGGCGTGGAAGCCATCAATGAAGACCATAACGACGAGCAACCCCGCGGCTGTTCCAAGAATCCGCGACAACACTCGCTTCACGGTTCCAAGTTGACCTGACTGCGTCACCCAAGCCACGGTCATTGGCAACCAATACTGATGCGGTAATCCAGATATTTGCGCGATTGCAGTGGCGATCGTGACGGCAAGCGATAGTCGAATTGCATGATCGACATATTCGTTATGCCAGTGCAGTGCTGAGCGAATTCGTGGCAGGAATGCAGGTCGTTTCTCGTAAGCACCAATCACTGTCTTTGGCTCAAATATTAAGTACGGCACAATCATGACGAGTGCTTGAAGGGTGCCGCCAATGGCGACTAAGGCAGCTGCAAACCAGGGGGATACTTCGGTGTCTGGTCCACCGAGGTAAATCGTGAAGACCACAAGCCCAAGTAGGCCAATCACTCCTGAGCGAGCACTTGCAGCCCCTGATAGGCCGGTGAGTGCAGCGAAGATTGCAGTGGCGATCAGGCCCAGCCAGATCTTGTCGGTCAACAGTCCACCGACAAGCGCGCCAATACATAGCCACACCGTTGCCCAGAGCATGGTGCGCCATCGATGACCGGTTTTTTCGCCACCTTCAGCCATACCCGTGAACAAAGAGCCGGTGGCTAGAGGTAGTGCGTAGGCCAAGTTGTCTGTGAAGAAGCACCAGCTCACTATCGCGCCGACCACCACGGCCACCCGGATGCCGCCCACCCAGTTCAGGCTGCGTTCCAGGCTGAAAATGTTGAGCTCTTTGGTGTCCACGGCTGCATTCTGACGGGTCCGGCGACCATCGGTAGGCTTAGGCCCCTTGAACTGCGAGAGGAAATCGTGAGCCAGTCCCCAATTGAGCCTGCTGTTTATGACTTCGAGGCAATCCAGGAGCGTTGGCTCCCGGTCTGGGATGACCTTGCTCCATTTCGCTCAGGTCGAGCCGATGATCCGCGCCCCAAGAAGTATGTGCTGGACATGTTTCCTTACCCATCAGGCGACCTCCACATGGGTCACGCTGAGGCGTATGCCCTCGGCGATGTTGTCGCTCGCTATTGGGTGCAGCAGGGCTACAACGTTATGCACCCAATTGGTTGGGACGCATTCGGCTTGCCTGCAGAAAACGCTGCCATCAAGCGCGGATCAGACCCAATTGAGTGGACGTACGAAAACATCGAACAACAAAAGGTTTCCATGCGTCGCTACGCATGTTCCTTCGACTGGGATCGAGTTCTCAACACGTGTGATCCTGAGTACTACAAGTGGACCCAGTGGTTCTTCTTGCAAATGTATGAGCGTGGCTTGGCCTATCGCAAAGACAGCGCCGTTAACTGGTGCCCAACCTGCCAAACCGTTCTCGCAAACGAGCAGGTCGTTGGTGGATTGTGCGAGCGTTGCGATTCAACAGTCACCAAGAAGAAGTTGAATCAGTGGTACTTACGCATCACTGACTATGCAGATCGACTTCTCGACGACATGAAGCAGCTCGAAGGTAACTGGCCAGAAAAGGTGCTGCTCATGCAGCGCAACTGGATCGGTAAATCAACGGGCGCTGAAGTGCTCTTTGAAATTGAAGGTCGCAACGAACCCGTGACGGTGTACACCACGCGTCCCGATACTTTGTTTGGTGCAACCTTCTTCGTCGTTGCTGCTGATTCAGAGCTCGCAGCAGAACTCGCAGCGGGCACAACTGCTGAAGCTGCATTTACTGATTACCTTGCTGAGGTTCGCAAGAGCAGTGATATGGATCGCCTTGATTCAACGCGAGCAAAAACTGGTGTATTCCTTGAGCGTTATGCGATTAACCCAGTTAATGGTGAGCGTATTCCTGTGTGGGCATCTGATTACGTGCTCGCTGATTACGGCACTGGCGCGATCATGGCGGTTCCAGCCCATGATCAACGCGACCTTGATTTCGCCAAAACCTTTGATCTTCCTATCCGTGTGGTTGTTGCAAGTGAGGAAGATCCTGCAATCACAGGTATTGCCACCGCTGATGACGGTGCACATGTGAACTCAGGCCCGCTCGATGGACTAGGCAAAGAAGAAGCGATTGCCGCAATGATTGCCGTGCTTGCGGAGCGAAACACTGGCAAGGAAGCAGTGAATTACCGCCTGCGCGACTGGCTGATTTCGCGTCAGCGTTACTGGGGTGCGCCGATTCCGATCATTCACTGCCCATCATGTGGTGAAGTTCCTGTTCCTGTTGAACAACTTCCGGTAGTGCTTCCATCAGCTGAAGGTTTAGATCTCAA
>WLOE01000086.1 GCA_009699465.1 Actinomycetota bacterium
AATAGTTGTTGGGTTAATGAACCAGTTAAAGGTGACCGGAATGTTGTCTAAACCCTTTTGGCCAGTTGGGCACATGTTGCCGTCATTCAAGCCCCAGGCAGCGCTCAAGATTTGAGGCTTGCTGAGGTCTTGAATCTTCTGCTGCGTGCTTGGTGACGATTGGCTGGCTTGAGCGCTTGGAAGGCCGGTTAGGGCTAGGCCTGACATGAGTGCCAATGAGGTCAATGCCAAGCCATGCTTTTTCTTCATGTTTCCGCTTCCACTTTGGGAGGCGGATGCGTTTCCACCAGTTTTGACCATAACACTGTTCCGTTGTTGTGAATTTCATGCTGATGAGGCGCATACTGGGAAGGCAGCCGTTCGGCTCACTTAAGGCGGTGTGACATGACAGAGCAACAGCAATATGCGGTTGTTTCTACGGTCGGCTCAGTTGAGTTGCGTCAATATGCTCGCTGCACTGTTGCCGATGTCGTGATGCAGGGTTCGGCCTCGAGCGTGGGGAGCCAAGCGTTCCGTCCGCTTGTTCGGTATATCTCTGCGGCGCAGCTGTCGATGACCGCTCCGGTGCTGCAGACTTCTTCTTCTTCTTCTTCTTCTTCTTCTTCTTCGCCATCGTCATCGTCAGACTCTTGGGTAGTGAGTTTCGTGTTGCCAGGCAGCAAGGGGATTGGTGACTACCCGTTGCCAACTGATGCGCAAGTAACCTTGCGCGAAATTCCTTCGCACCTCGCATTGGCAACGTCCTGGTCAGGGCGTTGGAGCTATTCCAGCGTTGAGTCGAACACCGCGTCACTTCTCAGGGTGTTGTCAGATCCGACGTCGCCGTTAGCTTCTTCTTATGTTCAGGTTGGTTCGCCCGTCTGGGCACGCTATGACCCACCATGGAAGCCGTGGTTCTTGCGGCGCAATGAGGTGCTCATTGAGGTCCGCAAGCTCGAACACCAGTAAAGAATCCAGAGTTGATGGTGGGTGAATTCCAGAAATCATGGTGGATGAATTCCAGCGGAATTCCTAAAATTACGCTCGGAGTGTGGCTGTGAATACCGCTGGTCTTCCCTTAGATTCCCGGCATGAGAATCCTTACAAAGAAGTCAACCGCTGCAGTCGCTGGTCTGATTGCCACCGTAGGCATGCTGAGTGCCTGCTCATCATCTGATACCAGCACATCTGAATCCGTATCTTCGGAAATCGCAACAGTCGAACAGGGTGCATCAACTAGTGCTGTTCCAGCAGATGTTGCCCAAGCCTTCTTTGTTGCCTATTGCAATAAGCAGCAGGGCACGTTGAACGAAGCTACTGGCGAATGCACTACTGCTGATGGTTCCACCTCCAAGATCGATGTCACCCAAACCAATCCAGAATCAGCTGCCATAGTGGTCGGTTTGGCCTATGAAGATGCCAATCAAGTTGATATTCCAGGTTGTCCAACAGCCGCTGAATTCAAGGCCGCTGCATCCGGTGACACTCCACCATCGATCACCCTTGATTGCCAGATTGCGGCAATCGAAGCAATGACTGCCGCACTATCTGCATAGAGCAGCGGCTTCTCGCAACGACTTGGTAGGTGCGCTCAACTCCATTTGTTGGGCGCACCTACTATCTCCAGATGCGGTCGAAATATTCTCGATCATGTTCAATATCTGCGGCTTTATCGCCTGAATAAGGCGTTGCTGACACCGCATGAAAAATGTTCAGTCCTTCCACGATGCACAGGCGGCCACCTCGAGCCTGAGCACGTCGAGCAAGATCATCATCACCCCAGTAGATGCGCAGTCCCGGGTCAACAGCAAACGGTTGACCTTGCCAAAACGGAACTCGAAGCATCAGTGCGGCACCGCTTTTTTGCGGCCATTGCACAGCAACTGGCCGGGGGTTATCTAATTCCGGGACGTTTCTGCTCTCATCGACAAATCCAAGGTCGTAAGGTCCGCCTTCTTCGCTGGTGGCCTGAGTCATTATGGAGCTGAGCGTGCGAAGTGCGCCCGCTGGCAACACAATGTCATTGTTCAAGATGGCCAACATTGACTCTGTGTTTATTGATGGTTGCGTGTTTATTGATGGCTGCGTGTCTTTCGATGAGGATGTGTTGTGTGCTCGGTTCAATCGATCTTGGGTAGTTGCCCTTGCCACCATTTCATTCCACATGGCATACAACCGCGCACGCGGACGATGCGTCACCGTGAACCTGCAGTCCGCGGCAGCTAACTCGTTGGCCCATTGCGTTGTGCCATCTGTTGAACCGTTATCAAAGAGCCAGACTTGGTCTGCTTCGTCATTGTCCAAGAGTGAAGTCACCAGCGGCACGGTCCACTCAATGGCGTTACGCACAGGGATTGCGGCAATTATTGGATGCGCTGACATTGCTTTGTCACAGTCCTGCATTGACTAATTCGACAGCGCTAGATTGCTGGTGACGACCGCACGCGCACTTTCCGTAAGGTCAGTGCGCTCCAACAAGCGCGACCAGATGACGGTCGCTCCCTCATGGTCGCCGTTCCACCACATGCATGCGGCCGATTCAAGATCAAAGCCCCACAGGTAAATCCATGTCTCGACGAACAGTCGATCATTTGAGGGGAAGTCAATCTGGCGTCCACGTTCAATCCACATAAGAGCGGTCATCATTGCGCCGCTCTCGCGATATCCACGTGCCAGCTGAAGAATTGGTTCCAAGCGATTGGGTCGATATTCCCAGGCGGTAATAAACATCTGCGCAGCAGCGGGCCAGTCACCGCTTGATTCAAGAATGCACGCGCTTCGATACATCGACCAAAACACTTCTTCTTCCCAGCCACCAAGTTCAATCCTCCGGCGGTAGGCAGCGATAGCTCCGGGTCGATCACCTAGGTTTTCACGGGTTTGGGCAAGATAAAACATTGTTCGGGTATCAGTTGGGTTACTCAGTGCGTCTGCTTCGAGAAAGTTCAAGTCACGCTGGAATTTGTTTGCCTTACTGCCACCGTCGCCAATGTGATGAATAGCGATTGAATCCAATGGCGTGGGCATGATGTTGTTGGCGATGGCCAGGTGTTCGTGAGTTCGACCTAAATATTGGCAGTCAACCTGCGAAGAGATCAGGTATGGCATGCGATAACGAATGCCTGCCTCGACCAAGATGTCATACGCCGGGGCAGTGAGTTGGGTGAAAGGTTCAGGCTCATTGACCTGAACGGTCATATCGGCATCAAGAAGCAGAAGGTAATCCGCTGTTGGGCGGGCAACTTTAAGCAATTCATTTCGATTCGATGAAAAATCCCGCCACGGTTTGGAGATCACGCGTCCGGGAATACCGGCAAGAGTCTCTTCGATGAGAGCAATGGTGTTGTCTTGCGAACCGGTGTCAATGATGGTCCAGGTATCAATGAGATGAAGCACGCTGCCAAGACAACGCTCAATGATTAAGGCCTCGTCACGCACAATCATGGCTAGCCCAATAGTTGCGCGGGACTTGCTCAAACTCATTATATAGCAGCGCCTGTTGGGCCCGTAGGACCTGTTGGTCCGGTTGCGCCCATGAAGCCTGTTGCACCGGTATCGCCAGTGTTGCCTTGTGGTCCAGTTGAGCCCATCATGCCTGTGGCACCGGTGTAACCGGTGTAACCGGTAGGACCGGTAGGACCTGTAGGACCTGTTGGTCCGGTTGCGCCCATCATGCCTGTGGCACCTGAGTTGCCCTGTGCACCGGTGTAACCGGTTGGTCCAGTTGGACCTGAGTTGCCCGATGAACCTGTTGGTCCGGTAAGTCCGGTGTTACTGCCCGTTGGTCCTGTTACACCAGCAGTGCCGTTTTGCCCGTTGCTGCCTTGAGCACCATTTTGACCATTTGAACCCTGGGAACCGTTTTGGCCACTGGCGCCGGTAGCACCCGTCATGCCGTTAGCTCCGTTTTGGCCGTTGGCACCATCTGCGCCGTTTTGACCAGGAGTACCTGGCTGACCGTTTTGGCCGTTGGCACCATCTGCGCCGTTTTGACCTGGAGCGCCTGGCTGACCGTTTTGGCCAGGGGCGCCTTGGGTTGCATTGTTCGAACCCACCAACTTCGCGGTGATCCCGCCACCAATGGCTCCACCAAGCAGGACAAGCCCCGAATTAATCAGCAAATTGCGGCGATGCAGCAGCCAGTTCGTTGGGTTATTCATGCTCATGAAGCACGTGACCTAAGAACGATGTCCCCTGGATGCATTACGGAAGTCTAGTCATTGTTCGGACAATGCAAGTCAAAACTCTGAACAAGTCTGGGGGAGTAAATCCTTGATTTCACCCCATTGGCACATCGCAATCCGGGCATCACGATCATCGCGACCAAAGGACAGGTACATAACGCCATCGAGAAACGCTGCCCCAGCTACGTATTCCAACGCTAGTTCCTCAATGCACCAAGGCACACCAATATGGACATGGGTGCCACACGAAGTGACAAATTGGTGCAGGTAGGTGCGATGGGGGCGCTCAGATTCATTGATTGAAGGCCCAACTTGGTGCACGACATAGGTGGACCCATGCGGAGTGGTGAATATTGGTGTACTGCCGCGCAAATCATGCAATGCCAACCAACTTGGGCGGCCATGTATCGGAACAACCTGCCGCGCCAAAAGATCAACACGTAATTGCACATAAGGATCCGTTGACCACACCACATCAATAGCCGATCGTGAATAAGGTCGGGCTACCCAGTTCTTTTCATAAATCTGCGCTGCATCATCCATATTCAGTGGCGAGGGAATACGCCAAGGGTTCACGAGCACCGGTACGTGACTGCCCACTGAAGTTGCTTGATCCTGTAATTGTGCGAGCACCTGGCGAATGGCGCCAGACTCGGCAAAATCACGCACCGCACCGAGGATCTGCCAGGTTCGATCGTTCATAAAAAGCCGAGCATCTTCAACACCATGCACAGGAAAGCGAGGCTGATCAGCTCGCAGTTGTTCATCGTTCACCCATTGCCAGTTGGTGACTTCTGCGTCAAGAGAAACATCAACAATCCCGATACGGGAACGAATGATTTGATCAGGTTCAGCCATCGTGTAGGCACTGCCATTGAGTTGGTAGTTGGTTGCTCGCACCAACATGCGCAAATTCTTGCCATCACTGGCAATGCTGGGGTTCATGAGCACCCAACCGTCAGGCAAGTCATCTGGGCGGGAAACGGATGTGATGCGGACCGTAGGCAAGGCTCGCCAACGCGTACTTCCCTGAACGATTTCTTGAGCCGGACCCCAAGTAGCCAGGTCCCTTCGATAGTTCGCAAGGTTTGTTTGCAGACGTTCGTTGGTTGGCTCGCTGGCTAGCGCAAGTTCGCCATGTTCAACAGCGCGCTCATATTGATGCAAATGGGAGGCGGCTAAAGCAGCCATGTCGTCAAGTCGAGATCCCCAAGCCATTTCTTCGGTGATGTATTCCAAAGGCTTTCGGTCAAGTGAGAGCGCCGTGTGGCAGGCGGTCAGACATTCTTGCCAGCGCTGTTGCTCCATAAACAAGAACGCAAGATCAACCCACGGCTCCCGACGGTCAGGTGATTCATTGCAAGCTTCCTGTAGCCAAAATTCAGCACGATCAGGTTCGCAAGTAGCGAGGTATCGCATTGATTGCGCACGTTCAGCTCGCCATTGGGCTGAAGGTAAAGACAGGTGGCGTTTAAATTCAATTGCTGCTTCTTCATACCTTTGCTCGTACATATATTCGCGGCCAAGGTAATGGGAATTGCGGTCGTTATCGAGATCTTCAGATACTGCGAGTTCTAAAAGGGTGAGGTACTGCTCGCGTGACTTCGTTTGATCGCGCCGATGATGAATCTGAAGTTCACTCCACGCTTGGACTTCATCGGTCTGACAAATCAAGACCTCATGTACTGGGTAACGCCATACGTAGTCATTTCTTGTATGTATTTTGTCACCACCATATTGCAGCCCTGGAGTTCCGTCGTCGCGCCAAGACCATGTGTACAAGTATCGGTAACGAGTGGCCTGCGGGTTATACGACGCTTCTAGTGCTTGGCGCCATCCATCGACAAGAACTTCGTCGAGATCCAGTGAAATGCACAGGTCAACATCGTCAGGGACAAGTGCAAGAGCGAAATTACGGGCGTCATCAAAGCGCCAAGGATCAAATATGTGCTTGACCGTTGTTATCCCAGCCGCGATTGCCTTTTCAACTGTGTCATCTATTGATCCCGTATCAACCAAAATTCGATAGTCCGCCTCTTTGCACGAATCGGCCCACTGCTGCACATTGGCTGATTCATCTCGGGCAATCGCATAGACGGCTATTCGCATTGTGCGGTTCCCGACGCCTTTTGCATGCGCATAGTGTGTCGCATGCCTCGTGGAGCTGCTGTGAAACGCGTGACCGAACGATCTGAGCTCTCGTGCCGTAGCCTGCACATATGAGTGACTTAAACGAGATCGGCGAACGCGATGGATGGCGCTGCTGGCTCTGCGATGCCCCGGTAGATCCAGAAGCTTCAGTGAACTCCGATCGCGGGCCTTCCGTTGATGGGTTTGCTGCTGCCAAAGGTAAGAAGGGTGCGGTGATGGTGGAGCGCCTAGCTCACCGCGACTGCAACACCAAGAAGGGCAAGGTTGCTCCGGTTGTGCCATGGTCGCCAGATCTACTCGTAGTGGACCCATCACCGATCGTTGCCACCGTTGATCGCCTTTCTCGCAAGGGTGGGCGAGAGGTCATTGCTCGTTGCCCAAGTGAATCGGACGCTCAAGAGGCCTCTGACTGGTTGCTCGATCGGCTCTCACGCTTTGTGCCTGGCATGGCCCTATCGACATCGATCGAACCAGGCGGCGGGCAATACATGCTGGTGTTGCGGGCGGGGTAAGTACCCACCTTCTGCGTTTAGGGTCGAAAGATTGCTGTATTGCTGTGTTGCTGTGTTGCTGAATTACTCGTGTTGTGGCGCAGGATAGGCAACCATGCGATTTACCGGAATCCGTGATTTTGCCTCATATGATCCTCGCAATACACACAAGGCCCGATGCATCCGCATTGCTGG
>WLOE01000087.1 GCA_009699465.1 Actinomycetota bacterium
ATGCCCGACGGCTTGGCTTTGAAACCATTGCTTGCGCATCGACTGGCAACCTGGCAAACGCCGTCGCTGCCGCTGCGGCTCGTGCAGGGTTGAAGTCTGTTGTGTTCGTCCCTTCAAATCTTGAAGCTGGGAAAATTGTGACGACCGCGGTTTACGGCGGAGTTCTTGTTGCCATCGGCGGCAACTACGACGACGTCAATCGGTTGTGCACGGAAGTTGCAGCTTCGCGTAACTGGGGTTTTGTGAATGTGAACCTTCGCCCGTATTACGCAGAGGGCAGCAAGACTGTTGGTTATGAAATTGCTGAACAACTCGGTTGGCGTTTGCCTGATGCCGTGGTGTCACCTGTTGCTTCAGGCTCATTGCTCACCAAGGTTGATAAAGCCTTCCGTGAATTTGTTGACCTAGGGCTTGTAAGTGATCACGCCTACAAGATCTATGGTGCCCAGGCAACTGGCTGTTCACCAGTGTCACAAGCGTTTGCTGCGGGCCAAGATTTCATCAAGCCAGTGAAACCGGACACCATTGCGAAGTCTCTGGCAATCGGTAACCCTGCCGACGGTCCCTACGCATTGGATGTTGTGCGTCGCACGCAGGGTGCACTTGCGGATGTGACCGACGAAGAAGTCATCGAAGGCATCAAGCTGCTTTCAGAAACTGAAGGCATTTTTGGTGAAACTGCAGGCGGCGTTGTCGTTGGCACCTATCGCAAGCTACTTCGCGAAGGATTGATTGATCCTGCAGCAGAAGTGGTGCTGCTCAATACTGGCGATGGTCTCAAGACCCTTGATGCTGTTGCACCGACTTCTGGTCCATCCATCACCGTCTCACCGTCGTACGACGATTTCGAAGCTGCTTACAAGGAGATCACATCATGAGTGCAACCGTTCGTATCCCGACCATTCTTCGCACCTATACCGGTGGACAAGCAGAAGTGACCGCAACTGGCGCAAACCTGCAGGAGGTCCTCAACGACCTCGAGGTTCAATTTCCAGGAATTGCCGCTCGCGTACTTGACGACAATGGTGCGCTTCGGCGTTTCGTCAACATCTACGTGAATGACGACGATGTTCGCTTCATTGACGGACTGAACTCACCAACGGCTGTTGGCGCTCAGATTTCGATCATTCCTGCTGTCGCTGGTGGTTGTTAGCCCGTTTTGCCACGTGCAGGAGCAGATAAGTCGCTAAGATGTCCAATATGGGTGATTTATCGAGAATCTCCACTGTGTAGAAACTCATTGTTTTTATGACAAGGCCTTTGGTTTAGGTGTCTAATGCCATCTGCCACAGTCTCGCGCGGTGGTCCGTGATTCAAACAACTCGCAGTATCTATGGAGGATGCACGTGAATACCGTTCTCGAACTTTCTTATTCGCAGTATCAGACTGTGTACAACGTTCTTTCGTTTGCCTTGGCTTCAATGCTGGCAACATTTATTTTCCTACTTGCGATCCAAGGGCGCGTTCTGCCTCGTTATCGTCAAGCATTAGTTGTCTCGGCAATGGTCTGCCTCATCGCGGCCTACCACTACTACCGCATCTTTAACTCATTCACTGAGGGATACGTAGCAATCGACGCCGGTGAACTTGCAGCAACTGCCGACGGCATGAAGTACGCGCTCGTCAATGGAGCCGGTTTTAACGAGGGTTACCGCTATGTCGACTGGTTGCTCACAGTGCCGCTCTTGCTGTTTGAAACCGTCGCTGTTTTGGCACTTGCCCCAGCAGTGCGCAAGTCACTCCTGTTGAAGCTCATCCCTGCATCAGCGTTGATGATCATCCTCGGATACCCAGGCGAACTCGCAGCAGACAATGGCGTCAAGGCAGTGTGGGGAGCACTTTCAACAATTCCGTTCCTCTACATCCTTTGGGTGCTCTTTGTTGAACTTAACCGCGCTGCCAAGTCTCAGCCAAACCAGGTTGGCAAGGATCTCAGCGGACTTCGTTGGTTGCTCTTGGCCACATGGGGCGTTTACCCAATTTCATACATGTTCCCTATGTTTGGTTGGGATGGCGCAGACTCATTCGTGTACCGCCAAGTTGGCTACTCAATTGCCGACATTTTGGCTAAGTGTGCATTTGGTCTTCTCATCTACAAGATCGCTCGCGAGAAGAGCTTCGTCGATGACGAGTCATTCGCAAATCAAGAGTACAAAGCAGCACCTTCTTCAAGCTAGTAACACAACAATGGCCGGCACTTTGAAATCAAAGTGCCGGCCATTGTTTTTTCAAACGTCAGTTTTTTCTTCATAGAAGTTGAAATACCAGATGTAATAAATCGACAGCACTGGGCCACCGAGCAACATCAGGAATGGAACAAGGCCGCCTGTTCCATCAGCGATGTAGCGAAGCGCTTGAATGACTAGGGCTATTCCCAGCACAGCAAAAAAGATACCGATGAACAGATTTTGGGGCCGGCGGTGAAGCCATGATTGAGTCTGCATGGTTCACTTTATTGGTAAGAGTTTCGCCTTTGTGTTGATATCGATGGTTTACTGGTGAAAATGCACACCACTAAGGGGTTCGGTTCCGTTTCACCAGCACCACGATCATCACTATTGACAACACTGCAGCTATAAGAGCCACAAGAGAAACAATGGTTCCAATCTGTGCTCCTGCCGATTCTTGTGTGCTGGTCTCGGTAGGACGTGAAGGCGCCTGGCTTGCCAATGGGCTTCTTGACGTTCCGAATGTGAAGCTGATCGCTCCCGTGACGGGGTGTCCGTCACCAGAAACAATCCGGTAGGCAACCTGGTAGGTGCCAGCCTCAATAGTGGTTGGCCATGGCATTGAAAGTGTGTTGCCAACAGGTTCAACCTGCTGGCTAGTGACGTTGACGCCCTGATCATTGTTGATGGATATCGTGTCGAGGTCTGGCAACAGATTTTCATCGAACGTGAACACAATTTCACTCGGGGGATCGGTTAGTGCCGCCCCATTGGCTGGCGACGATGAAACCAACTGCGAATGCGCCTGGCTAGGTATCGCTGTTAGTGGCACCAACCCAAGCCCAAGCAATGCGGCGGCACTGATGCGTGCCAAGGTGCTAAACAAGGTTCACCGTTCCAGTTGTCACGAGTACGTTGCCGCCTTTGCCGACCAATGTTGCGTTCATTTTCCAAGTTCCAGTGAAAGGAAGAACTCCGATCGCGGTGACTTTCTTGCCGTTGCCACTAGCTCGCCATGTGATTGGTCCGTTCATTGCTGGATGAGTCCACTCAATCTCGCCACTTGTTGACTTTGCTGCGATGGTCAACGTGAGTTGTCCAGTGTGATTGCCATTCAGAGAAGTTGCGATATTCGGCATGGTTTTGAGTGAAGTCACAGGCGACTGCTTCGGAGCCTTGCCAATAAAAAAGGCAATGGCGCCAGAAATCACATGCCCATCGTCGGACTTCACTTTCCATTGCGCAACATTGGATCCAGGAGTCAACGGTTTGTTTGGAGTAATAGTCAGCGTTGCACCCGAAATTTTGGAACTGCTAGGGATTTCTTGAGAAGTTGAGCTCAATAGTTGGGCATCCTGAAGTTCAACAGATTCGCTGAAAGTCAACGTCACTACTTTCGGTGCAGCAGCAACAACACTGCCATTCGCTGGAGCACTCAACTTAAGGTCGGCATGGGCTGATGCAGATGCTGGGTTCACTAACAGAACGAGTGAACCCAGCACTACAGCCGCGAGGGCTTTACGCATATTTACAGTCTTCCTTATGCCGTGATCGTTACTGATGGTGCAGGGGATGCCAGGCTTGCGGTTGATCCGGGAACTGGGATGTCAATCCATGCATCTTGGCCAGCAACAGAATTCCCAACAAGCACGCCCTTGATCTTGGCCTGCACGTCACTCCCTGTAGGAATCTTGGCTGTGGTGGTCTTGATGGTGAATGAACCGTCTTGCCCGACAGTCACATCGTTTTTCGTCAACGGAATGTCATTGACGAATAGAGAGACCTTCTTACCGGCGTAACTTGGAAGCTCTCCAGTGACGGTTGCGGTTTTACCTTGGGTAGCGACCTTGATCTCCGGGTTGCAAATCTGCACCGTCTTGAAATAAATCGCCTGTGATTTCACTGCGGCATCTAACTTCGGCCAGGTGAGCTTGATACCGAAATCGTCGAACTGACTATCGGGAAGTGCACCTCCTGACCATGTGATGGTCTTGCCATCAAAGGCGGTATCCCAGCCGGCCTTTTGCTGTGGTTTGACGCCAGTGACGCCCGATGGAATTTCCACTGTGATGGTATTTGTTGCATCGCCGTCGCATCCGTGGCCTGGGCGTAGGAAAATTGTTGCACCCTTACCTGCGGTCATTGTTGCTCCGTGAACGTCAACACCCATATGGGCGCTTGCTGGATTCGCAAGAACTACGGCACCAACGATGAGTGCACCTGCAACTGCGATTGAGTGGACTGCTGTTTTTTGAACATTGTTACGCATTGATAAAACCTTCCAAAAGTGATCAGAAAAAATTCAAATGAAGCGCCGGCGCTTGGGCGCAGACGCGAATGAGTTTCAGATCACTGATGGAGGGCCACGGCGATGAATTGCGTGGTCGAGATCTTGCAGAACGAGCAAGGTTGGGCTTTGGGTAAACCATCGTGCACCCGCAGGTCGTACAGGCAGAGCGAGAGAAAAGTGCGAGAACAGTGCTGTCCGCACGATTTCCATCCACCGATGCAGAAGTGCATCTGCATGAGCGAGCGCTATTGCTATCACGACAGCAGCCCCCGCGTGAGCAAGGATCATCGATACCGACGGCATGAGAGATGCATGGTGAGATCCATGGCCTGCACCGACGGTCAGAAGCACATGGAGCAAGGCCTGGGTGCCAATACTGAAGGCGATGACCATTGAGTATCCACGCTGGCGGCCAAGCAGAAGAGCGCTGAGGGCAAAGACCAGCGGAGTAAGTACCAGCAGGCTGCCGGTGCTTGGTAGATCTCCGTGAGCCTGGGTATGCGCCACGGCCGTCAATATGAGCATGGCTGAGGTGAGGGCTGCTGCCCGAAGCAGGCGCAGGGCACCTGTGGTTCGGTGAATGGTCGCGCTCACCGGCTCATTGTATTGACTCGAGTAGGGCGTGAGCATGGTTGGGAGTTGCCAGGGGTCCAGGGTGCGGCGTGAAGAGCAGTAACCACAAAACCCCACCCAATTGGGTGAGGTTTTCACAGTTCAACGTGGTGCGCCGCGAGGGACTTGAACCCCCAACCCGCTGATTAAGAGTCGGGTTCGTCCCGACCCCTAGCAAGCGGCACTTGGCTAGTAGTACCAACGTGAATTACCTAGTATTACCAAGGTGTTTTACTCGTATTGGTGACGTGCTTGATGATGAAGACGGTAACCGATGGGCTTTGCTTTAGGCAAATACTCTGATTGTTAGGCGTTCAACCGCCATCAAGAATTGAGATCTGTCGGCTGAATTCGTTGCCCTAAAACATGCCTGCCCAAATGACCAATGTCTTGTATTCCATTTGTACTTTTCCAGCGTGCAATTCATCAATTGATGTTCGTAGGTCTGCAAACAAGCTCTGCCTTTCAACGGCGCCAAGTGCACCATGTTCAGGGTGAGTCAGAAGGTGCATAAGCCATTCGTCAGTCGAATAGTCGCGCCGCCAAACCCATTCGTTTTTCAAGACTGATTTGAAGGCAGGGTCAGCACGCAAACTCTCAAAGCAAGATTCAAAACGAGAGGTTTCACCGCGGCCCAAAATGACTGAAAAAGCATCCAGATGTTCGAGACCATGCTCGCGATAAATGTGGTCAAGGGAATTCATCACACCAACCTGCATGGATCCGATGTTCCAGACTAGAAATACCTCGCCTTGTGGTCGAAGCACTCTGGTGAGTTTTTCTTGCCCTTGCGACGGATCAACCCAATGCCACGCTTGACCAGATACGACTGCGTCGAATAACCGTCCCTCCGAGTCCCAGTCCTCAAAGCGGCTGACCTCAACTGAGAGGCCGTTCACTCTCGCCGTTGACGCCATTCGCTCATCTGGCTCAACACCTAAGACCGAAACTCCATGCATCGACAACTGTTTGCCCAGAATGCCAGTGCCGCATCCAACGTCCAGCACCATGCGATGCCCTCTAGAAGCGATGAGATCGATTGCTTCCGATGCGTAATTTGGGCGATACGCATCGTAGATATCTGCGTTTTGACCGAATGACGTACTCAAATCACCGTCGCGATCGACGGAAGTCCCGTTCATGCGTTCATTGGGATGAACATAGATTTCTTCGGGCATCAAATTTAGTCACATTCTCATGTCGTTCATATTGAAATTTGCAAATCTGCCATCTTGCGCCAGTCCCATGGGTACCTGCTTTAGCGACCTGTTGATCCGTCAATAAGTTCTCGGGTGATGTCCATGTGTCCACAGTGGCGCGCGACTTCTTCAACAAGATGCGTCAGTGCCCAACGAAGTGACGTGGGACGCATGGCGGCTTTTGAGCGCTGGTCAAGTGATTCGGCTTTGTCTAGGACGCGATCGGCAAGCGCTGTTTCGGTTTGATAAAAATCAATAACGTCTTTCAGTGTCCAACCTTCAGGAACGACAAATGTTGGTGCGTAACGGTCGGCAGTCCAGTCCATATCCATTTGTTCATCGTCGATCACTACACGGAGCCAAAGTCGTTCCGAGAATCCAAGGTGCATAAGGATCCCGCCCAGTGAATTGGAGGTCTGTGTGGGCTTCCAACGCAACTCGTCTTCGCTTAGGCCGTCGACCTTATGAAGTGCGCTACCCCTCAGGTAGGTGAGCCAACCGCGCAGGATTGTCATTTCATCAGTG
>WLOE01000088.1 GCA_009699465.1 Actinomycetota bacterium
ATCGTCAGCAAGTGTGCTGGCTTGCGCCATGAGGGCATCAACTTCAGCTTGGGCTTGTGCTTTCGCTGCTTCGTCGGTTGCCTTCTTTAATGCGCCCTGCAATGGGCCAATCTGCTTGCCGAGCACCTTTTGCTGGTTACGAAGTTCATCAAACTCTTGCATCGCTGCGCGCTTGGCTAGGTCGGCCTCAATGAGCAGATCGACGACCTCAACACTTTCGCCACGACGACGCTGGGATTCGCGAATGCGGTCAGGGTCGGTGCGCAAAATATTGGGATCAATCACAGCAAAACCTTAGTGCGCGGGGGTCCTTGGTTATGGAGTCACTCCCTGAGCCAAGAATTCCTTCGCCAAGGTGGCATCGCCCTCGATTTGTAGCTCCGTCAGGGACTTGCGGCCCCACAAGAGCAGCAAGAGATCAGCAGCTGGGCCGTGGATTGTGATCCGGGGCCCGTTGTTCTCGGTGTTCGTGGTGAGTTCAAAGGTGGTGGTTAGGTCATTGGGAGCCAGCACGAGTGTCTGTGGCAATGGCCCGACATTGCCCCGCTTCATCCGCATTGGAAAGAAGACTTCAACGATTTCGGCAAGACCGTCGATCGCGAGATCTTCCGGGATCTCATATTCCTGACCTTGGGAAGAGTAGGCATCCCAGAGGTGGATTGTCACCTCATGGGCCTGGCGGCGAGTCCAGAATTGCGCAATTCGCGGCTCTGGACCAAACGACCACGTAGGTCGCTGCGGATCGATTGACCGTGATGCTTCGAGTAACTCGCGCATGCCTTCATTGAAGTAGGCAAGTAATTCGTTGCGTTGCGCTGGAGCTTGTGGATGTTCACCGCGTTCGCCGGTGATCAATGCGTGAGTTGACCATCGCTGCGTTCCACACATGTGTTGAGCAAGTTCAGTCAACGTCCAACCTGGGCATGAAGCAACAGGTGCATCAAGGTTTCCTTGCGCAATGAGTTGCGCGAATTGTTGTGATGCTTCTTCAAGTGCTTGTTGAAATTGTTCCTGGGTTGGCATGGCTGAAGTATTTCAGTCAATGCGCAGATGCATTGGTCTGTTACAAATATTGACCAGCGCTTGGCCGACCCGGACCACCTGGGCCCGAAGGAAGTTCGCCTTGCGCCATGGCTTGGCGACGCATTTCTTCGAATTGCGCCTTGGCCGTCATCTGCTGGGCATACAGCGCTGCCTGAATGCCATGGAACAAACCTTCAAGCCAACCCACGAGTTGGGCCTGGGCAATACGCAGTTCAGCCTCGCTTGGTGCCGGGCTTTCAAACGGCGCATTCAAACGGTTGAGCTCCTCAATCAACTCAGGAGCCAACGCTTCACCAAGTTCTTCAATCGCCTGGCGATGAATTTCACCCAAGCGCACGCGAGCCGCTTCATCTAGAGGAGCGCTCTTCACTTCGTCCAAGAGCTGTTTCACCATCGAACCGATGCGCATGACCTTGGCGGGAGAAGAAACCAGATCAGTGACCTCAGCGGCGTCTTCGATATCTACAGGCTCAACTTCACCGATGGGCTGACCATCTGGGCCAACGATCGTGACTTTATGTGGAGCGTTTTCGGAGCCTTCGAGATCCTGCGGTGAAGAAGTCATGTGCCCATGGTTGCACTTGTCTTGGGTTCACGAACATTCAGGGACGGGAATCTCAAGCCTGGGTACGTGCCCTAAACGGAAATCAAGGTTCACTTTAGTGTCAAATATAATTGACAGAAAAATACGTGTTCGTGTAAATTTCACCCATGAATTTGGCGGAAATCGGTAATGGTCTGCGCGAGGCTCGCCTTTCTGCTGGGCTATCGCAAGCCGAGATTGCATCGATAGCAGGAGTATCCAGAGCGACGCTGAACGCACTGGAAAATGGCCGCGGTGATATCAGCTCCTTGACGTTACTGAAGGTCGCTGATCTGTTGTCCATTTCTCTCTCGCTCACCCCACAGAACCCAACTGTTCGATCCCGGGCCGCCTCGGCAATTGAAATGGCAGCGGCTTCTGCTTCGGTGAGTTATGCATTAGTTCTCCCGGGTAAGCAACTAGCTGCTGCATTACTCACTGGAACCATCGACCATCAGTGGATGCCGCATATCGCGCACTTTGTCGATGAGCAGTCAAGCCAAATGATTATTCGAGTAGTGCGAGATGTTGCTGCGTCAGCAAACGTTGAACCAAAGAAGGTATGGCGAAATGCCCGCAAACTTGCTGACGAAGTTGAGTCAGCCAATCCACGATGGAAAAAAACGGCATGAAAACCTCCATCGCCGGCGAACCTTGGGAGGAACTTTTCGATCTTGCTGTGGGTCTGATAGATCACGTCAGTCTCAACTCAAAAGTTGAGTGGTCATTTGGTGGCGGAACTGTGCTGATGTTCAGGCTGAACCATCGACGAAGCAAGGACATTGACATTTTCATTGCCGATCAACAACTTCTCGGCATGTTTTCCCCACGCCTGCACGACTATGTGCATGCGCTGACTGCCTCGTATTCGGAGGAAGTGCAAGCGATAAAACTTCAATTTCCCATGGGTGAGATTGATTTCATTGTTGCTGAATCACTAACGCAAACGCCATTTGAAAAATCTGAGGTCCGCGGCAGGCCTGTGATGTTGGAGACGCCTGCAGAAATCATTGCGAAGAAGTTATGGCATAGAGGGCACCTCGCAACTGGCCGAGACTTATTTGATCTCGCAGCTGTGGCAGCTCACGATCCTGCGTTACTGAGAGGTGCAAAAATTTCAATGCAGAAGAATGCAGAAACGTTTTTATATCAATGTCGAGTGCGTGAGCGAGTGATTCGTGCACAGTACGAGGCAATTGACACCCTCGATTTTCACTTGAGCTATGAAGACAGTATGGAATTAGCTCGTTCCATGCTGTCTCCATTGATTTCTAGTCAGTAGGGCTGGGCCTTGGCGTAGCTGCTCCAGATGGGCTAGCCGTTGGCGCCGGTGTTTGAGTTGATGTTGGGCTCGGTGTTGGTGTTGATGTTGGGCTCGGTGTTGGTGTTGGCAGTGTTCCTGAGATCTGTGCCAACGCTTCAAGCAAGTAGAAGTCACCCCACACGTAACTGCCATCACGGGCGAGTTGATTCACATTCAAGCTCTGCTGCAACAGGATGCCTGGGTTACGGGTATTGGTGTTCAGCCAACCCGGAGATGCCAGCGTGCCAAGGGTTAAGCGTGCATACGTGTTGTAGGTCTTTGCCGCATCAGCACTTGGTTCATGTTGGGCAAGAATGAGCATCCCGCTGGCTGCGATTGCAGCAGCACTTGAATCACGTGGCGCTTTGTCATTACTGACATCAAGATCCCAAGCGGGAACACAGCCAGGAGGTACGCGACTCATCCAGTAATTCGCTGTTGCCTCGGCAGCTTTTAAGAATTCCGGATTCTTCGTGAGTTCATACGCTTGAGCAAAACCATTGATTGCCCACGCCTGCCCTCGTGACCATGTGCTTGACGTTCCAGCTAAGCCTTGACCAGCAATTGGGCCAATGAGTGCACCGGTTTTTGGATTAAAAGCCATGCGATGGAACGTTGATCCATTTGGTCGGATGAAATTTTTTGCGAGCGTGAGCATGTGTTGCTCACCTTCATTCGTTAAGTAATCACCCTCTGAGCCAAGCCATTGCCCCACTTGAATCATCATTGGGGCATTCATTGCTGAGTCAACGATTACGCCCCACTTACCGTTGTAGTTCGCTGACTTGATCGCATGCACGATGTTGCTGTAGCGGCGAGCAAGTGATTTTGCTGCGGTGATTTCAGCATTCAAATACTCGCGCTTGAGTTTGCTAGTCGGTTCAAGATCATGCGCAAGACTCATAGGTACGCCGATCATGAACCCAAGGTCATGCGTGCCTTTGTCGTTCGCAACCTTGATCAGCGCTTGGCTGTATTGATTAGCCCGCCTGAGCCAACGGTCGTCGTTTGTCTGTTGGTACATCAACCAGAGTTCGCCTGGATAGAAACCTGACGTCCAAGCATTTGGGCCAGTTCTTACATAGTTTGTTTGATTGCCAAGCGCGCCAAATGGGTAGCGCTTCTTGCTTCCCTTTGCTGCAGCCGCAAGTTTGGTTGACGCAACTTGGTACACCACATCAGCCTGCGGTTTGGTGATTTCGCTGGTTACAGGCGGGCACACCACGCTCGTGCCAGTGGTCGGTGATGCTGACGAAGTTGCAGTGATACTTGGAGTTGCGGACGCTGTGGGAGTTACTGAAGTCGCGGGAGTTGGCGTTAATGTGGGAATCGGCAGTGCCGCGGGATCTGGTGCATCTGCTGCGTTTGCTGTTGCGGCGATTAGTCCGGTAGTGCTGAGGGCAATTGCACTTGCGGCGACTGCTGCAATCAGTTTTGCATGACGGGCCTTGCTTGGTGCGTGATGCTGCTTCACTAGAGATCACCGTTTACTACTAAGACAACCTTGCCAGTGGCCTCTCCCGCTTCAATCATGCGATGAGCCTCACCTGCTTGCTGGATAGGCAGTTCTAGGTCGATTGAGGGCTGCACTAAGCCTGCTTCAATCCAAGGCCACACGCTGCGCTCAACTGCCCGGCAAATCTCGTTCTTTTCGCTTACTGGGCGACTGCGCAACGCCATTGCGTGAATCGTGCCGTTCTTCTGCAGGAGTGCTTGCAAATTGATCTCGCCTTTAATGCCGCCGAGCATGCCGATGATTGCGATGCGACCATTGCGGTTGAGTAAGTCAATATTCTTCTCAAGATATTTCGCACCGACCATGTCCAGGATTACGTCGACTCCGCCGATGTCCTGCTTAATCACTGCGACAAAATCTTGTTCGTTGTAGTTGATGAGAAGTTCAGCACCTAGGGCTGCACAAGTATCAAGCTTTTTCTGACTACCTGCAGTCACTGCAATGCGAACGCCTGCAGCTTTGGCTAACTGAATGGCATGCGTGCCAATGCCCGAACCACCACCATGAATAAGCAGCCATTCACCTTGCTTCAAGTTCGCAGTCATGAAGACGTTGCTCCACACCGTGCAAGCAACTTCTGGCAACGAGGCGGCTTCGAGGAGTGAGAGTTTTCCAGGAATAGGCATGACCTGCTCAATTGGAACGGCCACTTTTTCCGCATAACCACCACCAGCAAGCAATGCACACACACGATCGCCAACCTTAAAACGTGTGACCCCAACGCCCACTTCACTGATCACACCGGCGCATTCAAGGCCGATGATGTCTGTTGATCCAGCGGGTGGGTTGTATTTGCCGATGCGTTGCAGGGTGTCAGCGCGGTTCACTGCGGTTGCAGCAATTGTGATGACTACCTCACCGGGAGCAGCAACAGGATCGGGAGCTTGGCTCCACTCGAGTGTGTCGTAGCTGCCAAAGCCATTGGGCTGAGTAATTGCGTGCACGAAGTGACTATGCCACTTACGAAGGCTCTTGCCCTTCTTTGGTCTCATCCTTTGCGCGAAGTTCCTTCAGCATCAAGCCACCGACGATAACTACGCCGGCAATTGCGATGATTCCAGCGAACAAACTGCTGACCACACCCAGTAATTTCAGTGCGGTAGCAGCGAGGATGACCATGAGTAGGTAACGCAAGAGGTGGCCGTCGTATCGAGTCGATAACTTCGCACCCATGATCACGCCAGGGATCTGACCGATCAATAGCGAGACCACCACGGCAATGTCGATCACACCGAATCCTGCGTGCGCAATCGCACCAGCAATCAGCATGGGAACGGCCTGCACAAGGTCAGTGCCAACAAGGACGCTTGGGCGAAGTAGTGGGTAGAGCAACAACAAAACAGTGACGATAAGTGATCCAGAACCCACGCTGGTCATGCCAACAATTAAGCCAACGCATGCACCAAGAATCACGGTAGGAATGGGCTTGACCGGCATCTTGGTGCCAACCAGCTCCTGTTGGCCGTACTTGGCTTTCAATCGTTTTGAGATGTAGGCCTTAGCCACCATGGCGGCCAACGCGACCAGGAGCACCGCACCAATCCACACCTTGATGGTGTTTGCAGCGTCTTCACTTTGCAGCACTGAGTTGAAGATCCAAGTGCCCACGAGCACACCGGGAATCGAACCTAGGGAAAGCCAGCGCACTAAACCCCAGTGAACCGTTTTATTGCGGATGTGTACCCAGGAACCAAAGGGCTTCATGATGGCCGCGGCCACGACATCGCTGGATACCGCGGTTGCGGGGTTGACGCCAAAGATCAACACAAGCATTGGCGTCACTAATGCGGCGCCGCCCATGCCCGTCAGGCCCACGACGATTCCGGCAATTAAGCCGCCAAAGGTCAGGGCAAAGTCGATATCCGTCAGGCTCACCAGCAAAACAATACCAAGCGGATAGGTATGGAATGAAATCCATTTCTTTACCTAGGCTTTGCCGTTTGCGGATTGGATCCGAAACTGGGCTCGACAGACTTCAGCCATGAGCACGCCACCGGCAGGGAAAGCCCGGCTATTACCCGTGGATTCCTCGGGGATCGCACGACACCTGCGTTCACGAGCAGCCCATGAGGCGCACTTTGGGTCCCTTCCCCTGATCCAAGGCCCTCGTATTGGTCAACCGGGCCCGTTGGTCCATGAGATTGAAAAGTCCGGGTTACGCGGTCGAGGGGGCGGATGGTTTCCCACAGCCCGCAAGATTCATGCGGTCGTGGAAAGCGCGGGAGCTCGCCGAGCATGGTCAGCTGGCCGCAAGCCAGTTGTCATTGCCAACGCCATGGAAGGCGAACCGGCATCGAGCAAAGATGCGGTACTGCTTGGCCACAGCCCCCATTTAGTGCTTGATG
>WLOE01000089.1 GCA_009699465.1 Actinomycetota bacterium
AATTCATACCAGCTAGAACGCCATTGGCATTCATATCGCGTACGCGTTGATGAATGTCGTACGTACCTGGACGCATCTCGGCAAGGCTGACTGGGTCCATTCCCCACTCTTCCTTTGGCCAGGAAGCCACGGAGCTTAAACCTGCATTTCCAACCGGCACGCCTTGGAAAACCCAAGCGTCGATGACTGGGTTATCGGGGTGCTTCACGAGCTTTGGTGCTTGGTCTTTCATTGACTCAGGGAAGTGATTCTTAAAGGTGTCGTGATTTTCGATGATGTGATCGTCGATGCTCACCAGCACCATGTCATTGATATTCATAAAAGGCCTCTCAAGTGCGGAATCAGGGTTTACGGTATGGCCGTAGGACAAAGGTAAGGGTTGCCATACCAACCCACAAGACTTGTCCGAATTGTCTAATTTGCGAAGATTAACGAAAGGCTCGACATGGATCTCCAACTCACCGGTAAGCGTGCCCTTGTCACCGGCAGTAGCAGCGGCATTGGCGCAGGAATTGCAGATGAGCTCGCAGTTGAAGGTGTGCTCGTGGTGGTTCACGGCCGTAATGCCGAACGCGCTAACGCAGTAGCCGCAAGGATTAATGCTGCTGGCGGTCAAGCGAAGGTCGCTATTGGTGATCTCTCAAATAACGAAGGCGCTAGTGCGGTGGCCGAAGCAGCACTTGCGGCTTTCGGAGGCATCGACATTCTTGTGAATAATGCTGGTGGCAGTTTCGATACCCCAAACCCATCCTTCTTCGCAGTATCGCCGGAAAATCTTGTTGCAACCTATGAAGCCAACACCGTTGCGGCCTTCCGTTTGATTCAGGCACTGGCTCCTGCGATGAAGGAACGTGGCTGGGGTCGCATCATCAATATCTCGACTGCCGCAGCGATTACGCCGACTTCAGCTCAGCCTGATTACGGTCCAGCAAAGGCTGCAATGTTGAACATGTCGCTTGGTCTTTCCAAGACTCTTCGCATGACAGGTGTCACCGTGAACTCTGTGTCGCCCGGAATGATTCGCACCGAAGGCTTAATGGAATTTCTTGGCAACTTCGCCCAGAAGCGTGGATGGGGAGATGACATTCCAAAGGCTGAGGAGTACTTCGTTAATGGAACTGGCCAAACAGTTGGTCGCGTAGGTGAAGTGTCAGATATTGCTTACGCAGTAACGATGTTGGCGAGCCCACGTTCGGACATCATCAATGGCACAAACTTGCACGTTGATGCTGGTATCTCACCAGCAATTAACTAGACCTTGGATTCGCGTACAACCATTTCTTGACCAATGCTGGCGACGAGCCGGCCTTGTTCGTCATAGATGTGGCCGATGTAGTGGCCACGGCCATGAGCCATGGTTTGTGCCTGCCAATCCATGAGGTGCCATTCATTCATATTGAATGGTCGGTGAAACCACATCGCATGATCAAGGCTGGCGAGGCGTGGTCTTTTCGGAAACTCGTCGAATTGCACGAGTCCGCTGAAAAAATCAGAGAGATAGGTCAATGCGCATGCATGAATCTGTGGATCATCAGGTAACTCGACATCAACTTTTGTCCAGGTTTGATGCGGAAATGCATTGCCCACTGTTGGTGTCGCATCAATCAATGTGACATCAACGATCCCAACTGGAACTGGCACTGCAACAGATTTTTGAGCTGACGGAACTGTAGGCAAGTGAACAGCTTGTACGTCTGGACCTGTTTCGAGTTGATGGAACGAAGCATTCATAGTGAAGATCACTTCACCCTGTTGAGAAGCTTCGATGCGTCGAGATGAGTAGGAACGACCGTCACGATCTCGGTGAACGGTTATTTCTAGCGGCACTGTGTTGCGGCCAGCGCGTAAAAAATATGCATGTAATGAGTGTGGCACTTGCATTGGACTCACGGTTTTACATGCCGCAAGTAACGATTGCGCAGCCATTTGCCCGCCGTACAAACCCGTGAAGTCAGGATTGATGCCACGCATATCTGGCGTCACCACTCGAGAAATGAAGTGATTCTCATCAATTTGATCAAGAGTGAGAACGTCAAGAAGGCTGCTCATTGCTATGACCTTACGCGATATGTGAGTAGGTAAATAAGGAAGGCCAACGCATCCATCGCGTTGGCCTTCCTCGGAATTTGTATTTAGAAGCGCTGAGCACCATCAAGACGGATGGTGTAACCGTTCAAGAAGTCATTCTCGAAGATCTGAATCGCAAGCTTTGCGTATTCATCTGGATGACCCATGCGCTTTGGGTTAGGGATAAGTTTTGCGAAGCGATCATTCAACGCTTCGATTGGCACATCACCGTATGCGTACGTGTGGAAGGTACCCGGTGCGATCGTCATGAAACGAATGCCAGCTGGTCCCATGTCGCGAGCTGCAGTCAAGGTCATACCGATGACGCCGCCCTTTGCTGCTGAGTATGAAGATTGGCCAACCTGTCCTTCAAAGCCTGCTATTGATGCCGTTCCAAGACACACGCCGCGCTGACCATCATCATCTGGAGCGTTCTGGCTCATGACTGCTGCTGCACGTGACAACACGGTGAAGTTACCCACGAGGTACACCTCAACAGTGCGACGGAAATGCTCGACGGCAATTGGATTGCCATCGCGGTCGACAATGCGCTGTGGTCCGCCGCCGCCATTTGCGCCGCCGCCATGAACCGCAACGGCGAATGCCAATGGAGCCATTTCTTGTGCCGCGTTGACTGCTTCTATGACATTCTGCTCGTCAGTAATGTCAGTGCGTACGTAGCGCACTGCGGAACCAAGGTCCTTCACCAATGCGTTTGCGCGCTCATCGTGAAGATCTGCGATCACAACGTTTGCGCCCTTATCGACAAGGCGGCGAACGGTTGCCTCGCCAAAGCCACCAGCACCACCGGTGACGATTGCGGATCTGCCCTTGATTTCCATGCTTCCTCCTGGTGTGCTTTTGAGTCGAATTCGTGTGTGAATTATGGCGGTGTTGTGCACCAGATGTAGCCCGAACAAAAAAAGTGACCGACGCAACTTATGCATCGGTCACTTTTCGCGTCAGCCTTAGAAGCGTTGTGCTCCATCAAGACGGATGGTGTAACCGTTCAGGAAGTCGTTCTCACAGATTTGAAGTGCAAGCTGTGCATACTCATCAGCGCGACCCATGCGCTTTGGGTTCGGGATGAGCTTCGCGAAACGCTCATTGAGATCTTCGATAGGGACATCTCCGTAGGCGTAGGTGTGGAAGGTTCCCGGTGCGATGGTCATCACGCGGATGCCGGCTGGACCAAGATCTCGAGCCGCGGTCAACGTCATTCCAATGACGCCACCTTTTGCTGCTGAGTAGTCAGCCTGGCCAACCTGGCCTTCAAAGCCGGCGATTGATGCGGTACCGATGCATACGCCACGTTGGCCATCTTCGAGTGGATCGTTCAGGCTCATAACTGAAGCTGCGCGAGAAAGCACGGTGAAGTTACCCACGAGGAAGATTTCCACGGTGCGGCGGAAGGTCTCAACTGGGTAGGTCTCACCGTTGCGGCCGACAATGCGCTTGCCAGCGGCTGGACCACCATGCACGGCGACTGCAGTGCGCAGGGGAGCCATGTCTTGAGCAGCATTGATGGCTTCGATCACGTTCTGCTCATCAGTGACGTCAGTACGGACATATTGGACACTGGAGCCCAGTTCAGCTACGAGAGCGTTGGCGCGCTCATCGTGTAAATCAGCAATGACAACCTTGACGCCCTTGTCGACCAAGCGACGAACTGTTGCCTCGCCGAAGCCGCCGGCACCGCCGGTAACGATGGCTGAAGAACCCTTGAGCTCCATTTTTCCTCCTGAAAAGTGTCCAATTGATCTCGAAAACCGAAGATCTGTTGGCGGCTGCGACCACTGTGGTTCAGCCAACAGTCAATATTAGCGAATTATCTACCGTATTCACATAGATGGCCTTATTATGAGAATGTTCATGGGTCCGCAGAGAGCCCGCCATCCGGCGGCCAGTTCGTGGAACCCGTCCCTTTGGCGCCACTTTGGCGTCATGTCTGTGTGAGGTAATCGTGACTGAAGCCGTCATCGTTAGTGCTGTTCGTACCCCAATTGCAACATCCCGCAAGGGCACCTTGAGTGAAACCTCAGGGGAAGTTCTTGCAACATTCATTCTCAGCGAAGCCATCAAGGCCGCGGGAATTGATGCCAATGACGTTGATGACGTGATCTTCGGTGAAGCCATGTACGGCGGCGGCGACCTCGCACGATATGCAGCAGTTGCCAATGGTCTTCAAGATGTATCAGGCCAGGCAGTCAACCGGCACTGTGCATCAAGCTTGACGGCCCTCGGTAACGCTGCAGCAACGATCAAAGCTGGCATGGAAGATGTCATTGTTGCCGGCGGCGTGCAGGCGGGCTCAATGTCGCCTTCGATGAGTTGGCGTGTAGCGGGAACTGAAGATGAATTTGAATCGCGCATCCCACCTACATTCCCACCAACCGCAGATGCTCGCGACGACGTGTCGCTCACTGTGGGATGGAACGTTGCGCAGTCCAATGACATTTCCCGTGAAGACATGGACAAGTGGGCCTGGCGTTCACACATGCGTGCAGCTAAGGCAATTGAGGATGGCAAGTTCCTTGATGAAATTCGTCCAATCACCGTGAAGACCAAAGACGGTTCAACCGTAGAGTTCTCAGTTGATGAGCACCCACGTGGCGGCTCAACCTTGGAGAAGCTCGCAACCCTGAAGCCACTTCACCCAGAAATCGAAAACTTCTCAATCACCGCAGGAAATGCATCCGGCGTCAACGATGCTGCCTCAGCAGTTGTTGTGACGAGCGATAAGTACGCAGCTGATCACAATCTCGATGTCCTTGCAGTGGTGAAGTCATGGGCAGCAGCTGGCGTGAATCCAAAGTTCACCGGCATGGGAGCTATCGCAGCAGCCGAAAAGGCATTGAAGCGCGCTGGCCTCACCGCTAACGATATTGATCTCTGGGAAATCAACGAAGCATTTGCTTCAGTTCCAGTCGCCGCCTGCAAGATTCTTGGCATTGACGAAGAAAAGGTGAACATCTACGGCAGTGGTTGCTCACTTGGGCACCCAGTTGGCGCTTCAGGCACCCGCCAGATTGCAACCTTGGTTCACGAACTTCGTCGTCGCGGTGGCGGCATCGGTCTTTCCACAATGTGTGCAGGCGGCGGCCAAGGCGGCGCTGTCATCATCGAAGTTCCAAAGAAGTAGCACTTACGCCGAAAGGCCCCGTTCCAACGGACGGGGCCTTTCGGTTGCGCTAGCGTGAAAAATTAGACCTCAGTTAGGCAAGAGACAAGGTGTGGCCATAGCCCGCACAGTCAAGGAGATAGTTCGTGGCAGTAAACAAAATGGCAGTTGTGGGTTGCGGCACCATGGGTAGCGGCATCATTCAGGTGGCGGCGCAAACCGGTATCGAAGTTGTTGGAATTGAAACCAGCGAGGCAAATGCTGAGCGCGCGTACGAGCGCATCAATGCCGGCCTTGATGGAACTCTCAAGCGCGGAAAGATCACTGAAGAGCAAGCAGCAAAGGCTCGCGAAGTGTTCAGCATCACTACCGATCTTGGTGCTGTTGCGAATGCGGACATCGTGGTTGAAGCGGTGTATGAAGACGTTGCTTTGAAGAACGACATCCTTGGTCGCATTGACAAGCTTGTTGGTCCAAACACCTTTATCGCATCAAACACGTCAACAATTCCGTTGGTGATTTTGGCTGGTGCTACGACTCGCCCAGAGCGCGTGGTTGGTTTGCACTTCTTCAACCCAGTTCCAGCAATGAAGCTCGTTGAAGTTATCAAAACTCCTGTTACGTCAGAAGATGACGTAGCTGCGATGGTTGAGCTTGCTCAGCGCATGGGTAAAAGTCCAGTCGTAGTGAACGACGTTCCAGGATTCGTAGGCAACTTGCTCATAACGCCTTACCTCAATGATGCGATTCGTGCATTTGAGCGTGGTGTTGCACCGATGGAATCTATTGATGAAGTCATGCAGCTTGGCTTCAATCACCCAATGGGACCTTTCCGACTTGCTGACCTCATCGGCTTGGATATCGTCCATGACATGGGTGCTTCGATTTACGAAGAAACCAAGGATCCAAAGTACTTCCCGCCAATCATGCTTAAGCAGTACGTGCGCTTGGGTTGGCTCGGACGTAAGACCGGCCGCGGCTTTTACCGCTACGACTCGTAATAACTATCGATCACTAGGAAGGATTCATCATGGCTAAGGCACTCCTCATTGCAACAGCAAGTGCTACGTCCGAAGCTGACGTAGCTGCATACAACCAGTGGTACCTCGGTACCCACATCCCTGAAGTCAGTGCGGCAATGGGTTGCGTCACCAAGGTGACTCGCTACGCCGTGGTTGACCCAGCTACCGGCGTTGAATCAAAGGTTCGCGTTTCAGCAATGTATGAACTCGACACCGATGATGTGCAAGCAGCAGCAGCAGCACTCGGTGGTGCAGCTCCAACCATGACAATGACCAACTTGATGGACC
>WLOE01000009.1 GCA_009699465.1 Actinomycetota bacterium
GATCTCCTTCAGCCAACAGCAATCGAGTCTGACGATGTTGTGCAGAGTTGGATAACTCGTCACTTAATTTTGACAAGGCTATTTTGTCGTTGTCGCCCGTCACCACCGCTGCATCAACGGCATCAAGGGTACGTCGGTACCAAGCCTCAGTGTTCTCATCCCCGGTGAGATCCAAATTGCTGGCTGACTTCCACGATCCCGAAACAGTGGACCGCATCAGACACACCAGGTCACGTTGCACCTTGGTACTTGGCGCCGTAGGGAGAACCGTGCTGATATCGAAAGCTGCTGAATAGGCAACTGCCTCGGTCGTTGCAGCATCTTCAGCTTGACTGAAATGCTGCACGGAAAACAACAGCATCAAACCCAGAAGAAACGCCACTGCTCCAGCGACATATTGAACAACCCCACCCAGCCCCGGATCCAGCAAAGGCAAATCACGCTTGGACTCTCTGCGCGATTCCCAGGCGTAAACAAGGTAGGCAACGAGCACGCCTAATAGCGCCACAATCACCAGGACTATTTCGCTCAGTGTGAGATTCCACATGAGTGTGCCTCAACCTTTCGTGCTAGTACTCGTGACCTAGGTCTTTGCCACTATTCAAGCCCAGTGACTCTCTGCCTGGCTGACGGCGGGCAGAAATGACCAACCAGATGAGCCCACCCAGCCCGGCAATCAGGGCAGTCCAGTCATTGAGCCGAAGACCCAAGATGTGGTGGGCTGAGTCAATGCGCAGCGCCTCGATCCAGAACCGTCCCACGCAATACAGCACGATGTAGAGGGCAAACACCCGACCATGCCCCAGCGTGAAGCGCCGATCAGCCCAGATCAGCACGAGAGCAACGCCCACCATCCATAGTGATTCGTAGAGGAAGGTGGGGTGGAAGGTCTCAAATTGCACATAACCCGCAGGGCGGTGGACAACATCGATCTGCAGACCCCAGGGAAGGTTCGTCGGCGAACCGAACAGTTCTTGGTTGAAGTAGTTGCCAAGCCGGCCGATGGCTTGGGCCAACGCGACGCCCGGAGCAACCGCATCCGCTATCGGCAATAACGCAATGCCCTTACGGCGGGCACCGATCCAGGCGCCCAAGGTGCCCAGGGCAATGGCTCCCCAGATTCCTAAGCCGCCATCCCACACTCTGATAGCTCCGGAAATCCCTGAACCACCTTCACTGAAGTACAGCTGGTGATCAGTAATTACGTGATAAAGCCGACCACCCACAATGCCAAAGGGCACAGCCCACACTGCAATATCAGTGATCGTGCCAGGCGCACCGCCACGTGCTTCGTACCGGCGATTACCCATCCAGACAGCGACAACAATGCCGATAATGATTGCGAATGCGTAAGCCCTGATCGGAAACGGTCCAACATTCCAGACCCCCTGCTCGGGGCTTGGGATGTACTCGCGAATCAAGATTATTGACCAGAAGTTGCCGCAGCTACTGCTGCGTCAAGCTTTGCCTTGTCTGCCAAGGTTGCGTTATCCAGTGGCTTGCCATTGAGCACGCCATATGGAGTGCCTTGCGCACCTGACTTGTAGAACGCATCAGTGCTGTTGGCAGCCCACGACAGGTACTTCTGCGCTTCAAAGCAGGTCTTGAACTTGTCCATGTTTGCGCCTTCAATGCCTGCGTCACTTGCAAAGCTCAACAACACATCGTTGGTGAAGCCCACGCCTTCGCTTGATGGTGGGTTTGCATAGACCGCATTGTGGTACTCCCGCGACTTACCTTGATCAATGGCGCAACCCCAAGCCGCTGTAGCCCGAGCCGATGAGTCGTTGGCGAGGTTTTTATCCAAGAACGTTGTTGGTCGCCAAATCAACTGAACCTTGCCAGCTGCTGCGAGCTCTTCAATTCCAGCACCGTTTGCTTTTTCAACGGCTTCACATGATGGACATTGGAAGTCTTCCCAAATTTCCAGTACAGGCACGTTTGCCGAGCCAGTGCCAAAGGGAACACCAAATGCGTACTTTGAACTTCCGGCGAATACCGATGTTGGTATCGCGGCGTTCGGATCAACCGTTGGAGTGACCACCGGTGTCTTTGACGAGTTCTTTGCAACAACTGCAATCAGGATGATGCCGATGACTACGACCAGTACGACGGCGGCACCGACGATACGCATGACGCGCTCACGCTTCTTATCCCCGCCAACGGCTGCGGCACGAGCAGCAGCGGCACTTGCGCGGCGGTCATTGTTGGCATTACTCATCGCGTCGAACTCCTTGGTCGGTCAAACGAACACTGGCTACACCGTACGTGACGGTATGGGGTTAGCGCCGCACCCCGGCGGCTAATTCCTGCGCGAGCTTGGACACTGCCTCGATAGCGGCCTCGTCGTTGGCCGCATCCAGGACCCGGCGAACAAAAGCTGACCCAACGATCACGCCATCGGCGTACGCAGCGATTTCGGCAGCCTGATCACCAGTTGAGACTCCCAGCCCGACGGCAATAGGAAGCGAAGTGGCGGCTCTCGTGCGGGTGACGAGGTCATGCGCACCGGAACTTACTGTCGTACGAGCGCCAGTGACACCCATGGTTGACGCTGCATACACGAAGCCCGATGTGACGCTCACGATTGCATTGATGCGTGCATCAGTGGACGAAGGAGCAACCATCAGGATTCGATCAACGAAGTGCGCATCGGATGCAACCGACCAATCCCCTGATTCTTCAGGGGTGAGATCAGGTGCAATCACACCACTGCCCCCGGCAGCCTCAAGGCCAGCGGCAAATCGTTCAACGCCATAGCGCTCAATTGGGTTCCAGTAACTCATGACAACGGCAATTGCCCCCGCATCAACGACCTGCTTCACAATGTCCAAAACGACATCAGTGGTGGTACCTGCGGCTAGCGCTTGATCAACGGCCTGTTGAATCACCGGGCCATCCATTAACGGATCGGAATATGGCAATCCCACTTCGATGATGTCCACACCTGATGTCACCATCGCGTTGATGAGCTTTACGGAGAGTTCAGGATTGGGAAACCCTGCAGGGAGATATCCAATGAGCGCTGCGCGATTTTCTGATTTCGCTATAGCGAATGCTTCCGACACATGTCGAGTCATCGGCCTTCTCTCATTTCTGGAGAAAGCTCGTTCGTAACGGTGGAACCAAGATCAATACCAAACCAGCGCGCTGCTGTAGCGACATCTTTGTCACCTCGACCTGAAAGATTCACGATCACGACTGAGTCAGGTCCGAGTTCTTTACCGATGCGCATGGCACCAGCTAACCCGTGGGCAGTTTCGATTGCAGGAATGATGCCTTCAGTCTTGGAAAGAATCGCAAAGGCTTCCATCGCTTCAGCATCAGTCACCGGTTCATAGCTTGCGCGACCAGTGTCGTGCAACCACGCATGCTCTGGACCAACACCTGGGTAGTCCATGCCAGCACTAATGGAATGCGAGGGAGCAGTCTGGCCCCATTGATCTTGCATGACGTAGGTACGAGCACCATGCAAAACGCCGGGCGTTCCACCTGAGAAACGTGCCGAATGACGTCCCGTTTCCACACCGTCACCGCCAGCCTCATAACCACGCAGGATTACTTGCTCATCGTCCATGAAACCGCTGAAAAGGCCCATGGCATTTGATCCGCCGCCGACGCACGCAACTACTGCATCGGGAAGTCGGCCTTCAATGCCAAGAATCTGCTCACGGGCTTCGATGCCAATCACGGAATGGAAGTAACGCACCATCTCTGGGAATGGAGCCGGACCCGTAACAGTGCCAAGAACGTAATGTGTTGTATCCACCGATGCGACCCAATCACGCATCGCTTCGTTGATCGCATCTTTCAAGGTCTGGCTACCGGCAGTCACAGGGATGACTTCAGCTCCAAGCAATTTCATTCGGGCAACGTTGAGCGCCTGTCGACGAGTGTCTTCAAGGCCCATATACACGGTGCACTCAAGCCCAAATAGCGCCGCCGCGGTCGCGGTTGCAACACCGTGCTGGCCTGCACCGGTTTCGGCAATCATGCGCTTCTTGCCCATACGTTGCGTCAGCAATGCTTGACCTAAGACGTTGTTGATCTTGTGTGAGCCCGTGTGGTTGAGATCCTCGCGCTTGAGATACACCCGAGCACCACCGCAGTGCTCACTGAAACGCTTGGCATAGGTCAAAGGATTTGGACGACCTGTGTAGTCGCGCTCGAGAGCACGTAGCTCTTGCATGAACGCAGAATCTTCCTTTGCTGACCGAAATGCTGCATCGAGCTCGTCGAGGGCTGCAGTGAGCGCCTCGGGAACAAAGCGACCGCCGTATGGGCCGTAATGACCATTCGTCATGATGCCTTTCCAATCGTTGCACCCGCATCAATCATTGCGCGAGCAGCTTTTTGTGGATCTGCGCCGGTAACGAGCGCTTCACCGACGAGCACAACGTCTGCACCTTGCTCGCCGTAGGTAAGGACATCTTCGGGTGAGCGCACACCAGATTCCGCAATGCGTACGCACGTTGACGGAATCAACGAGGCCACACGGGAGAAAACATTTCGATCAACCTCAAGAGTCTTCAGGTTTCGTGCATTCACGCCTACCACTTCTGCACCCGCATCAAGTGCACGTGAAATTTCTTCCTCATCATGGGTTTCTACTAATGCCGTCATACCCAAATCACGGGTGAGACTCATGAACTCCACGAGTTGCGCTTGCTCAAGACCCGCAACGATCAACAAGATTATGTCGGCGCCATGCGCGCGCGCTTCCCAAAATTGATATTCCTCGACCATGAAGTCTTTACGCAATATTGGAATCTGTACTGCTGCACGCACAGCATCAAGATCAGCCAAACTGCCACCAAAGCGGCGTTGCTCGGTCAATACTGAAATTGCCGAAGCGCCACCGGCTGCATACGCAGTTGCAAGTGCCGCGGGATCTGCAATATCGGCAAGAGCGCCCTTACTTGGGCTCGAGCGCTTTACCTCAGCAATGAGCTGTACGCCAGCGCGCTTGAGTGACGGTACGACAGGTATTGCTGGAGCTACGGCAGCTACCTGTGCCTTGAGATCTGCCAAAGAGACGCTGGTTTTGCGTACGGCCGTGTCTTCGCGCACCCCAACGATGATGTCGTCCAGCACGCTCATGTCGCTGAGTCTATTGACTCAAAGGCCACCCGAATTCTTCGGCTCAAACCCCTGAGCCGAGGTACGGCACAAAGTTTCGAATGACCCCGAAAGCGAGCAACACGACCAGTCCGCCAATCAGCATCCTGTTGCGCGCCTTAAATTGCCGCTGCGTGACCTCGGGGTAACTCCCACGGATGGCACGAACCAGCCAGATCGCCCAAAAGATGATCGCGATAGGAACGATTGCGAGTAACAAAACGTTGTGACTCATGGCTCCGGCCAGATCTCCATGGATGAGGCAATACATCCCACGCATTCCCCCACATCCTGGGCAATCAATGCCGAGTAATGCCCGTGACGGACACACGGGGTAATGCCCTGATTCATTTGGGTCAACTACTGCGAGGTAGGAACAGGCGCCTACCGCAATCACCGCAGTTCCAACTGGGCCCGCTAATCGGCGGATCAGCGAACGCTGATCATCGCGCTGCGGAACAACGATGTGATCAGGATGCATCGGATCAGACTAGATCGATCGCTACAGAAGATTCCACTGCTGGCAGGAACACGGTGAAACACGCGCCACCCTCGGGCGCAGTGGTGACTCGGGCGTAGCCGCCAAGACCCGCAGCGAGCCGACCTACGAGGGCGAGACCTAATCCTGTTCCCACCGGGCGAACTCCGCGATAGCGCTCGTATAGTGCGCCTGGCTCAAACGCAATCGCCATATCATCGGCTGTGAGCCCTGGGCCAGAGTCGCGCACTTCTACTTCGACACCTCCAGCTACCTGTCGCATTGCTAACACGATGATCGACCCAGAGGGTGAAACGCGTAAAGCGTTCTCCGAAAGGTTGTCAATGATCTGACGTAAGCGCATCGGATCGGTCACAGTCATCAATGGGCCCTCGGGCAGCTCTTGTTCGAAGCGCACGTCTTCGCGCTCACAACGCGTGCTCCATACTTCTGCCGCTTCAACGCCAATGCCACCGAGATCAACACGTGCAGGATTCACACGGAAATCCACTGCGCCCAGTCGAGCAAGATCAAGCAGGTCGCTCACGAGACGATCAAGGCGCTGGGCTTCGGCAGCAACCGTGGCGCCTGTCTTTGCTACATCTTGGGGTTCGATCACATCATCAGCCAAGGCTTCGGCGTAACCCTTGACCGCTGTTAACGGTGTGCGTAATTCATGCGACACCGACAGCAGGAACTCACGTTGGCGTCGCTCTGAAATACTCAATGCCTCACTGAGCGAGTTCAAAGCCAAAGCAATTTCGGCTACCTCACTTGGTCCTTCTGGTTCCAACCGAACATCACGCGAACCTGCCTTCATTTCATAAGCAGCATCGCGCGCTGCGCGCAGCGGTCGCACTAAACGACTTGCAGCGAAGTATCCGATAGGGATCGCAACAAGCAAGCCAATAAATAGGGCCATTAAGAAACGCAGCAAACCCACTTGAGCCGATCCACCAGCGATCGCAACGGGCTGTTCCAAAATAACCGCCCCTCCCGAGACCAGCGAACGGCCTTCGATGAAGACGCGGCCTTCAGGTGACTCACCTTCGGAACTCAGCGTTCCGCGTTCAAGTAGTTCGCGAACTTCTTCTTGAGCAACACCTGGTACTGCACCCGAGGGTTCAAAGACCAGGTAGCCCTGAACTTCCTCTGAACGCAGTGTCGCTGCAAGTGTCGGCGGTACGAGTTGATCTCGTTCACGACCACCATCGGGTACACCGCGGTCTATCGCCGCGGCCGTAAGGTCGGCCAAACGTGAGAGTTGGTTTTGAGACTGACTCACTTCTGCTGAACGAATCAAAGGGTAAGAAATTAATCCCGCAATGACCACCATGATCGCAGCGACCACACTGGTGAGCAACACCATGCGCGTCACGAGATTTGTACCTCGATACGCAGGTTTTGTCACTGTGGCTCTTCCGCTGAGTAACCCACTCCGCGCACGGTACGAATCACATCGAAGTCCCCAAGCTTTGCTCGAACTTGTGCAACGTGAACATCTACAGTGCGAGTACCGACGACTGCTGCATACCCCCACACTTCGCTGAGTAACTGATCCCGACTAAACACTCGGCCTGGGTTCTCCATCAGGTGCGCGAGCAAATCAAACTCTGTTGCAGTTAAAGCAACTGGCACGCCATTGGCTTCAACCCGACGAGTGACGGGATCAATCTCAACTTTGCCAATGACCACAGGACCAGGTGCTGCAGCCGCATGCTGCGCTCGACGCACAACGGACTTCACTCGAGCCACAACTTCACGCGGACTAAACGGCTTCGTAATGTAGTCATCGGCACCGAGCTCTAAGCCAAGAATGCGATCAACTTCTTCATCGCGGGCCGTGCAGAAAAGAATGGGGGTCCAATCACCGTCGTTACGCAATTGTCGACAGACCTCTGTGCCATCCATGCCAGGCAAACCGACATCCAAAATTATTGCGACTGGATGCAACGTGCGCGCATATGAAAGACCGTCAGGGCCAGTGGTAGCTACATGGACGCCAAACCCTTCACGGGTGAGATACATGCGGAGAAGGTCGGAGATCGCCCGTTCATCTTCAACGACAAGAACGAGACCCTTTGCGCTGTGGCTTTCACTCATAGACATAGCGTGTCAGAAATTGTGAGAGAAGTACGTCGACAAGGTCGGCGCTGGATCAATCTTTGATCAAGATTTGGTAAATCAGTGTGAATGTTCGGCGTTTTGACCAAGGCCCATCATCTGCATGACCTTGCCGACGATTCCGCCAATAACCACCAAAGCGATACCTACCCAGAACATGACCCAGTTGCCAACAATCACACCAAGGGTGCCCACGATGGAAGCGATCATGATGATCGTGACTGCAGACCATGCTGCAGGAGTATTGCCATGTCCGTGAACCACTGCTGAAGGCGCGTTCTGTGTCATGGTCATATCTAAGCAGGTTCAGGTTCCGAATTCGGATCAGCCAGGTCCGAAGTGGGATCCTGCCCAGCGTTCAGTGCATCCCACGGCGAGAGCGCCGACTCCTTACGGACTGCTTCCCCCTCGTATTTCGCGCTCATTGCGCTCCAGGCGCGACTTGATCTAAGAGTTATCACTCCGGAGAGCATCAGGAAAATCGCGAGCAACATCACAACGATCCACCACTGGTTCAAGGCCACCGAGCCCACGGTGTCGTTGCCGCTCTCCACGATTGGATTCATAGCGAACCGAAAAACAGATATTTCGATCACGATTGCCACCACCACGATCAGCACGCCAATCATTTGGCGAGCCCAACCTTTCAGCGCAAGAATCGCAAGCGATCCAGCTAGAGCAACAATCGACAATGACACAACGGTAGGAACAACCGCATTACCAGCGGCCGACACTTCCCGGGTTCCGGCGCCACCAAGCACATTCACCACTGCGGTTGCCCACGTAAATGACGAAACAATCAAAATGCTTGCGGCACTCACGATTAATAGCGTGAGTGCACTACGACGTGAGGTCACTCCTCAACCGTTTGCAAGGTAGAAGCAATCGCAACTGCTCGAAGAACCGCCGCTGCCTTATTTCGGCATTCGGCATCCTCTAATTCAGGAACCGAGTCCGCCACTAATCCCGCACCGGCTTGAACATATGCAACATTGTTCTTCACTACCGCAGTACGAATAGCGATTGCTGTGTCGATATTGCCAGCGAAGTCGAAGTAACCAACACAACCGCCGTACACCCCACGACGAAGTGGCTCTAGCTCATCAATGATCGACATCGCACGTGGTTTCGGCGCGCCACTCAATGTGCCCGCGGGAAATGTAGCTGCGAGTGCGTCGTATGCGGTTTTGCCATCAGCGAGATCACTCGTCACTGTAGAAACGAGGTGCATCACATGTGAATAACGTTCAACCTGCATGAACTCAACAACCTGAACTGAGCCTGGCGCGCTTACCCTGCCAAGATCATTACGAGCAAGGTCAACGAGCATCAAATGCTCAGCCCGCTCTTTTACGTCCGCCAACATTTCGTCAGCCAGGCTTGCATCTTCTTCAACAGTGGCACCGCGCTTACGAGTTCCAGCAATTGGATGTACGACACAATGACCCTGTTGCACAGTAACGAGTGCTTCTGGCGAAGAACCCACGATCTCAAAAGCGGTGCGACTACTCAACGCGTCACCTTCGAGCTCTGGTACCCGCACTAAATACATATATGGACTCGGATTCGTTGTTCGAAGGATTCGATAAACGTCTAGCGCCGACGCCGAGCAGGGGGTTGAGAACCGTTGCGATAACACGATCTGGAATGCATCGCCCGCTCGGATGTATTCTTTCGCGCGACCAACATCGGCAATGTATTTACTTTGATCAGTCCAGGATTTCACTTCAGGAACAGCATTGGGATCAAAGGTTGAAGGTGCCGGGCCGCGACCTTTGGACAGATCTGACTGCATAACGTCCAGGCGCGCAACCGCATCGGCCCAGGCCTCGTCAACTCGTTCGACAGATGCGTCATAGTTGATCGCATTGGCAATGAGTAGAACAGACCCTTCAGCATGATCAAGTACTGCGAGATCTGTAGCTAAAAGAAATGCCATGTCTGGCACACCAATTTCATCTGGATTGCTATCTGGAATGCGCTCCCAATGGCGAACCATGTCATAGCTGACGTAACCAACCATGCCGCCCGTTAACGGAGGTAAACCTGGAAGTGGCTGCGTCTGAAGAAGTGCAACGGTGTCGCGCAAAATTTCAACGGGCGACCCATCCGTTGGCACTCCTTGTGGCACACGGCCCACCCAACGAGCTTTACCTTCGACATCAGTCAACATCGCAGCAGCGCGCACGCCCACAAAGGAATAACGCGACCAATTCTTGCCGTGTTCAGCTGACTCCAGCAGGAAGGTACCTGCACGCTCACCACAGAGTGAATCAAAAAGACCAACAGCGGTAACGCCATCAGCAAGGAAGCGCCGAACCACCGGAATCACACGCCGAGTTTTTGCCAGCTCGCGGAAGGTTTCAAGATCAGGCGCCACTACCCCATTGCGTGATCCAAGTATTGCGTTCACTTGGATACCTCAATTGATACCGCGTCAAAGCAGGTACGAGTGCCGTTATGGCATGCGACACCTTCTTGATCGACCGTAATGAGCAAGGTGTCACCATCACAGTCAACGGCGACACTGATCACTCGCTGAGTGTTTCCCGAGGTAGCACCCTTCACCCAGAGTTCATTACGGCTGCGTGAGAAATACGTGGCGGCTCCAGTGGAGATTGTGAGTTCTAGTGCCTCTTTATTCATCCAGGCCATCATCAGAACCTCACCTGTACCCACTTGCTGGGCAATGGCAGGGACTAAGCCGTCGGCGTTGAATTGCACGGCGGCCAGCAGATCTGGCATGGATGACATGGCGCCTATTGTGCCGGTGGAGCATGATGGGGCCATGAGCCCCTCATCGTTAGTCAGTCAGCAGCGCGCCAATCTTGCTGAACTCCTCCTTGAGGTCGGGCCGGATGCGCCTACCCTGTGCGAAGGCTGGACCGCACGAGATCTCGTAGCCCACTTAGTTATCCGGGAAGGCCGACCTGACGCTGCTATCGGACTTCTTGGCGGACCACTAGCTAAATGGACCACCAAGGTGCAAGACGAGGCGGCGCTTCGCCCCTTTGATGACTTAGTCGCGACCTTTCGTTCTGGCCCACCGAAGTGGTCACCTTTCGCAATCAGCAAGGTGGACGCCGCAGCCAACATCGTGGAATTCGCCGTGCATGCCGAAGATGTGCGCCGGGCCCAGCCACACTGGGTAGCCGCACCATCAGATCCAGAGCTCAACGAAGTCTTGTGGTCACGTGTCTCGAAAATGGGAAAGTTGCTTATGCGTGGTGTTCCACTTGGCATAGAACTTCAACGCACAGACCTTGCAGCAAAGCCATTCGCTGCAAAAACTGGATCACCGATCGTGACGCTTACTGGAACACCGTTAGATCTGGTGCTTCGCGTGTATGGCCGAAGGGCAACTGAAGTTCAGATATCAGGTGACGCGGCTGCAATCGCAACCTTTGAAGCAGCGAAGTTTGGTATCTAGCGAACTGGGAAGTCGGCGTTAGCCAATGTTTGCTTGACTTCATCGATACGCAATTGACCGAAGTGGAACACGCTGGCTGCGAGCACGGCATCGGCGCCTGCCACAACCGCGGGAACAAAGTCATCAAGTTTTCCTGCACCACCGCTAGCAATGATCGGCACGGTAACTTCTCGACGAACCATTTCAATCAAAGCAAGGTCATAGCCCTCTTTGGTGCCATCTGCGTCCATGGAGTTCAACAGAATCTCGCCAGCACCAAGGGCGGTGCCTTCAATGGCCCACTTCACTGCGTCGATACCCGTACTGCGGCGACCACCATGAGTAGTTACCTCAAAGCCACTCTCAGTGAACACGCCTTCCGGGCAACGTCGCGCATCAATGCTGAGCACAACGCATTGGGAACCAAAGCGTTCTGCTGCATCACGAAGGAGATCGGGATCATTCAGCGCAGCGGTATTCAGACTTACTTTGTCTGCACCAGCGCGAAGTAGGCGGTCAAAGTCATCAACAGCCCGCACGCCACCGCCAACCGTCAGCGGGATAAACACTGACTCGGCCGTTCGACTCACCACGTCATACATCGTTGATCGATCAGAACTTGATGCAGTGATATCAAGGAAGATGAGCTCATCAGCTCCTTCAGCGTTATAACGCGCCGCAAGTGCAACTGGATCGCCAGCATCACGTAAATCAAGGAAGTTCACGCCTTTAACTACGCGACCTGCGTCAACGTCGAGGCAAGGAATGACGCGAATGGAAAGACTCACGGCTGTGGGGGACCCCAGGTGTACGGATCAAACCGCTCGCCCGATGCAGCAAGTGCTTCAACCAGCGTAAAGGCGCCGTCATACAACGCCTTACCCACTATTGCGCCTTCAATGCCGTCAGGCACCATCTCGTGCAACTTGTGGAAATCTTCAAGGCGATGAATTCCACCTGAGGCAATCACCGGACGTGAAGTGCGGTGGATTACTTCCTTGAGCAAATGGAAGTTCGGCCCCTTCATCATTCCGTCTTTATTGACATCAGTAACAACGTAGCGAGCACAACCGGCAGCATCAAGGCGTTCCAGGGTTTCCCAAAGATCGCCGCCCTCTTGGGTCCAGCCACGTGCAGCAAGTGTGGTGCCGCGAACATCGAGGCCAACTGCGATCTTCTCGCCATATTGTTTGATGACCTTTTCGGTCCACTCTGGGTTTTCAAGAGCTGCGGTACCTAGATTCACTCGAGCACAACCAGTTGCCAATGCAGCTTCAAGCGAAGCGTCATCGCGGATCCCACCGGAAAGTTCAACATGAACATCTTTATGCACATCAGTTACTACGCGCTTCAACAACGCTCGGTTATCCCCGCGACCAAAGGCAGCATCAAGATCCACGAGGTGAATCCACTCAGCCCCTTGACTCACCCAGTCACGAGCGGCGTCAATCGGTGAGCCGTAATCCTTTTCAGTGCCTGCAGCGCCTTGGGTCAGACGGACTGCTTTACCGTCAGCGACATCGACAGCTGGAAGGAGGATGAGGTGCTTATTGGGCTGATTCACACGCCGAGCCTATCGGAGAGACTTGACCCAATTTTCTAGCAGATGCAAGCCAGCATCCCCTGACTTCTCTGGGTGGAACTGAGTAGCTACCAGCGGCCCGTTTTCCACGGCAGCCACAAAATCCTCACCATGGTGACTCCAGGAAACTCGTGGCACCTTTTGGTTCTTGTCGCGAGCCTCGAACTCCCAATTGCGCACCGCGTAGGAGTGCACGAAGTAGAAACGCTCCCCCACAACACCTTCAAACAGAGTTGAGCCCGGGGCTACGCGAACGGTGTTCCAACCCATATGCGGCAGCACGGGAGCTTCAAGTTGTTCAACCACGCCAGGCCACTCGCCAAGGCCTTCTGTTTCAATTCCATGCTCTACTCCTTGATCGAACATGACCTGCAGGCCAACACAGATACCCATAACTGGACGCCCGCCAGCAAGGCGACGATCAACCATCATGTCACCGCGCACCGATCGAATGCCCTTCATGCAAGCGTCATACGCACCTACACCTGGAACAAGCAATCCATCTGCTTCGAGGGCGGCATCAAGATCAGCGGTCACACTGACATCCGCACCGACCTGTTCCAGCGCACGGTGGGCTGAGCGAAGATTTCCGGAACCGTAATCAAGAAGTACTACAGATGGTGCGTTCACGATGCGGTGAGTGTTCCCTTGGTTGAAGGCACGCCAACCACACGTGGATCCTTGGTGACAGCATCGCGCAGAGCTCGAGCAACTGCCTTGAACTGGGCTTCAACAATGTGATGCGCATTGCGCCCAGAAATCACGCGCACGTGCAAGGTGATTTGAGATGTCGCCACGATGGATTCCCAGATGTGACGCGTGAGCGAGGTGTCGTACGTGCCAATGAGCTCAACGATTTCTGGCTCTTCGTGCACAAGGTAGGGCCGACCCGAAAGATCAACCACTGCCTGCACAAGAGTCTCATCAAGTGGCACCGCGGCATCACCAAAGCGGCGAAGACCGGCACGATCGCCGAGTGCTTCATTGATGGCTTGACCCACAGCAAGAGCAGTGTCTTCAACTGTGTGGTGTGCATCAATGTGCAGATCACCCTTGGTTTGCACAACGAGATCAATGAGTCCGTGCTTTGACAGCTGGGAGAGCATGTGGTCATAAAACGGAACGCCGGTATCGATGGTGTGCACACCAGTGCCATCAAGGTTCAGTTCAACGAGCACTGAACTTTCTTTAGTTACTCGCTCAACGCGTGCGGTACGGCTCATCCCTGGGCCTCCTGTTCCGTTCCAGGCGCCTGTTGCAGCGCCGCCCTGAACCTATCGTTTTCTTCAGGGGTACCCACGCTGACGCGCAGCCATCCCTTGGGACCGGTCTGACGAATAAGCACGCCTTGATCGAGAAGCGACTGCCAAACTACGTCTCTATCTTCGAAGGTGCCAAACAAAATGAAGTTGGCATCACTTTGCGCAACGCGATACCCCTGTTGCTCAAGCCACTGAGCAAGCGCATCGCGTTCATCGCGCAAAGTCGCTACCTGAGCCTGCAACAGATCTGCGTGCTGCAGCGCAGTCACAGCAACGACTTGAGTGACCGTAGACAAGTGGTACGGCAACCGCACGATGCGTAATGCATCGATCAATTGTGTACTTGCCACTGCGTAACCCAATCGGGCTCCAGCTAAACCAAAGGCCTTGCTCATCGTTCGAGAAACCATCAGGTTTGGATACATTGCTAGGAGTTCAAGTGCACTCGGCGTGCCAGCTCGACGAAATTCTGCGTACGCCTCATCAACCACCACCACTGCATTGACTGCTAAGCCAGCCTCCAGAATTGCAATGATGTCCGCTGTTGCAACAGCAGTGCCCGTTGGATTATTCGGCGAAGTGAGCAACACGATTGATGGCTTCTCAGCAGCAATCGCCTGGACTGCATCAGCCACATCAACCGAGAAATCATCATTGCGCGCATATGTCAGGTACCGAGTAAAGGTGTCACGCGCATACTCGGGATACATCGAATAGGTCGGATCGAAACTGATCGCTGTGCGCCCAGGGCCACCAAAAGCCAAGAACAGTTGGTGCATGACTTCATTTGAGCCATTTGCAGCCCAAACCTGCTCGCCGGTGACAACTACGCCTGACTCACTGTTCAAATACTTTGCAAGTTCAGCGCGAAGTTCGACGGCTTCGCGATCGGGGTAACGATTGAGCTCTGGGGCAATCGCAGCAACTGCTGCGCCCATTGCTTGCGCTAACTCATTGGGCAGCGCAAAAGGATTCTCGTTGACATTCAGGCGCACGGGAACATCAAGCTGCGGTGCACCATAAGGCACCTCATTGGCAAGATCCGCCCGAATAGGCGGCACAAACGTGCTCATGACTGCTCGGTAAACCGCACAGCAATTGCTGCACCGTGGCCGGGCAGATCTTCTGCATGTGACAACGCGATCACGTGTTCGGCAACATCACGCAATGCTGGCTCGTCATATTCAATAACGTGCACGCCACGCAAGAACGACTGAACCGACAAACCAGATGAATGCCGAGCAGCACCCGCGGTTGGTAGCACGTGGTTTGAACCTGCTGCGTAATCTCCCAGGCTCACCGGTGCGTAGGCACCAACGAAAATCGCACCGGCATTGCGCACCCGCATTGCCCACTCACGAGCATTCACTGTGTGAATCTCAAGGTGTTCAGCTGCGTATTGATTGACAAGTTCAAGACCTTCTTCGAGGCTGTCGACCAACACCACCGCACTTTGCTCACCCTTGAGTGCAGTGGTGATGCGTTCAATGTGCTTAGTAAGCGGAACCTGGCGTTCTACTTCAGCAATCACCGCGTCGGCAAGTGCAACTGATGGCGTCACCAAAACCGCAGCAGCCATCGGATCGTGTTCAGCTTGACTGATCAAATCAGCCGCAACATGAGCGGCGTTAGCTGAATCATCGGCAAGGATTGCAACTTCTGTTGGCCCAGCCTCACTATCAATGCCGATCACACCTTGCAATGAACGCTTAGCAGCAGTCACATAGATGTTGCCTGGACCGGTAACGAGATCGACGGGCGCACAACGAGTGCCGTCTTCAAGTTCAACGCCATAGGCCAACATCGCAACCGCTTGCGCGCCACCAACGGCGTACACCTCTTCAACGCCAAGGAGCGAACAAGCCGCAAGAATTGTGGGGTGTGGCCAACCATCACAATCTTTTTGCGGAGGTGACACCACAACGAGTGACTGCACGCCAGCAACTTGAGCGGGAACAACATTCATGATCACGCTGCTGGGGTAGACCGCACGGCCACCTGGCACATACAAGCCCACACGTGAGACTGGTATCCAACGCTCTGTGACGGTGCCACCAGGAACAACGATGGTTTCTACGTCAACTCGACGTTGATCAGCGTGCACCAGACGTGCTCGACGGATCGCTTCGAGGAGAGCGGCACGCACCTTGGGATCAAGCTCAGCCTCGGCTTGAGCAAGCTTTTCCGCGGGCACACGCAGTGTTGGTGGCGCTACCCCATCGAGCTTTGCAGACCATGCGGCGACCGCCGACGCACCTTGGGTACGAACATCTTCGAGAATAGGCGCGATTACCGCACTGGCATCGGCAACATCCATCGCGGCACGAGGCAGCGTGGTGCGGGCATCCACATGGGTGCCTCGTAGGTCAATGCGCCGGATCACCCCATGAGTTTACGCGTAAATTCAGCTCTTCTTTTTCAGCCCAGCCAGCCAGTCTTCAAAGGCAAGCACCGTGACAACCATGGCCGCCACGATCGGCCAGATCAGCAGCATGGCCCCCAGATGGAGCACAAGAGGGCCTTCCACGACCTCAGATTGCGTTCCAGCAAGGCCAGCGATGTCAACACGTCCCAAATAATGGCCAATCCACCACATCGCTAGTGAGCCCACAAGTCCGCTGAGCACCCCAGCGACGAGCACCGAGAGCAGATGTTCGCGGCGCATCCGCGCAAGACCGATCGTCACGAGCAGACCAGCAACGATGGCTAACGCACCATATGAAATATCGGAAGCCAAAAAGCCCTGAGTTTGAAAATCCACGAGTTGTCCTGACTCAACAACTACTTCGATCCGTGGAGCTAACCGCCACCACAGCACACCCAGAGCAGCGCCAATCACGAAGCCGAAAATTAGGCCAGCTGTGATCACTGCGGATGCATTGCGCTTAACCGACATCAGCTCAGACAGTTCGGACCAAGTAAAGCTTTAAGATCGCCATACAGCGCAGGGCTAGGCGTGACGCGCAATTTGTCATCAAGGCGCAACACTGTGGTGCTCGTTCCACCAGTGAGATGCAAATGCACTTCTGTGGTACCTGGATGCACTGCAAGAATTTCTTTCAGTCGGTCAACTAGCGGCGGAATACAACGCTGCGCTGGCATTGACAGACGCACAGGTCCACTGTCACCTTCAGTGATATCCGGCGCATTAATGTCCATCGCCACCACGCGGAGGCCATCGTCGTCGCTGCGATCCACGCGAGCACGCACGATGATCACACCATCTTCAATAAGCATGGTGCTGACCTTTTGGTAAGTCTGAGGGAAGACCATAACTTCAACAAGGCCTTCGAGATCTTCAAGGCTGACAATTGCCCATGATGACCCCTGCTTCGTAGTTTTGCGCTGCACCGAAGTAACCAAGCCACCAATGGTGACCATCACGCCGTCAACATTCTCATCCATAATGAGTGAGGCAATGCTCCGATCGGTGAGTTGTGCAAGCACACGCTCAGTTCCATGCAATGGATGATCGCTGACGTAGAGACCGAGCATGTCGCGTTCGTGCGCGAGCAGAATTTTCTTGTCCCACTCCCCGATTGAGATATCAGGTGGAGTTACCAGCGTGTTGTCATTGCTTGCATCGAGGCCACCGAAGAGATCGAATTGACCGACAGCTTCCGCCCGTTTGATGTCAACTGCCGAGTCGACGACCTGTTCATGTACGGAAGCCAATCCCTTACGGGTATGACCAAGGGAGTCAAAAGCACCCGCCTTGATCAGTGACTCAACTACGCGCTTGTTACAGACAGAAGCTTCTACCTGGGCGATGAAATCGTGAAAGTCGGCGAAGCGGCCTACCTTGCGTCGAGTTTCAATGATTGAATCCACGACATTGCCACCGACGTTGCGGATCGCTGACAGACCAAAGCGAATATCAGTGCCGCGTGGAGTGAAGTCAAAATCAGAGTCGTTGACATCAGGTGGCAACACCTTGATTCCCATGCGGCGGCACTCGTTGAGATACACCGCTGACTTGTCTTTGTCGTCCTTCACACTGGTGAGCAGTGCAGCCATGTATTCGGCTGGGAAATTCGACTTGAGGTACGCCGTCCAGAACGAAACCAAACCGTAACCAGCGGTGTGTGCCTTGTTGAAGGCATAGTCGGAGAAAGGGACGAGAATTTCCCAGAGCTTGTTAATAGCTACATCGCCATAGCCGTTGGCCTTCATACCTTCACTAAACGGTACGAACTCTTGCTCGAGGATTTCCTTTTTCTTCTTGCCCATAGCACGACGTAGGAGATCTGCAGCGCCAAGTGAATAGCCGGCAAGTTTCTGCGCAATTGCCATGACTTGCTCTTGGTACACGATCAAGCCATAGGTATCGCCAAGAATTTCGGACAGTGGTTCTTCAAGCTCAGGGTGAATTGGCACCACTGGCTTGCGTTTGTTCTTGCGATCGGCGTAGTCGTTGTGCGCATTAGCACCCATCGGACCTGGCCGATACAGCGCGAGCACTGCAGAAATATCTTCGAAGTTATCAGGCTGCATGGAACGCAGCAGCTGGCGCATTGGGCCACCATCAAGTTGAAACACACCCAAAGTGTCACCGCGCGACAGCAACTCATAAGTGAGCTGATCTTCAAGACCTAAATCTTCCAACACCACTGTTTCACCGCGGTTGGCCTGAATATTCTTCAAACAATCATCAAGCACGGTGAGGTTACGAAGACCCAAGAAGTCCATCTTGAGCAGACCCAAGGTTTCACAAGCACCCATATCGAACTGGGTGATAATCGAGCCGTCTTGCTCCCGGCGCCAGATTGGCACCACATCGAGCAGCGGTTCGCGACACAAAATCACACCAGCGGCGTGCACGCCTGGTTGACGCTTCAGCCCCTCAAGACCTTTAGCAGTATCAACCACACGCGCTGCATCAACATCAGATTCAACAAGTGCACGGAACTCGGCGGCTTCGGAGTAACGCTCATGCTTTGGATCAAACATACCCGCGATCGTGATGTCTTTGCCCATCACTGATGGCGGCATTGCCTTAGTGATGCGGTCTCCCACTGCGTACGGATACCCAAGCACGCGAGCACTATCTTTGATTGCAGCTTTTGCCTTGATGGTGCCATAGGTAATGATCTGCGCAACATGCTCTTCGCCATATCGCTGTGTTGCGTACCGAATCATGTCTGAGCGACGGCGTTCATCGAAGTCGATATCAATATCCGGCATCGAAATACGTTCAGGGTTTAAGAACCGTTCAAACAACAAGCCATGCTTGATTGGATCAAGATCCGTGATGCCAAGTGCATATGCGATCATCGCACCAGCAGCAGATCCACGACCCGGACCAACGCGAATGCCATTGTCTTTTGCATACTTCACCAAGTCGGCCACCACAAGGAAATAGCCAGGGAAGCCCATTTGCATGATGACGCCGACTTCGTATTCCGCTTGTTTGCGCACATTGTCAGGAATTTCACCCTTGTAACGCTTCGCCAGGCCGAGCTCTACTTCCTTGACCAACCACGACTCTTCCGACTCCCCTTCAGGAACCGGGAATGCAGGCATGAGGTTTGCGCCTTCAGTGAAGGTGACATCGCAACGCTCTGCAATTAACAGGGTGTTGGAAACAGCTTCAGGTAATTCATGCCAGACCTTGCGCATTTCTTCCGCGCTCTTCAAGTAGAAGTCACGTGCATCAAAACGGAAACGCTTTGGATCATCCATCGTGGTGCGAGTGCCAATGCACAACAACACATCATGAGTGTCCGCATCAGATGCACGCACATAGTGAAGATCGTTTGTTGCGATAAGTGGCAGCTCAAGAGTCTTGGCGATCTTCATCAGATCAAGTCGGAACTTGGTTTCAATTTGCAGCCCGTGATCCATGACTTCGCAGAAGTAATTGCCTGCGCCAAGAATGTCGCGGTAGTCAGCTGCGGCAGCAAGCGCCTTTTTATACTGACCTGCTTGCAGCCAGCGGTTCACTTCACCACTTGGGCAACCCGTAGTACCGATGAGGCCCTTGCCGTAGCGCTCTAACAAATCTCGGTCGAAGCGCGGCTTGTGGTAGAGCCCTTCAAGGCTTGCAAGCGAGGAGACTCGAAACAGGTTGTGCATACCGGCAGTGTTTTCTGCCCACAAGGTCATGTGGGTATAACTCTGCTTACCGCGGCCCGCAGTCGGGTCTTCAGGAGTGCCTTCATCAAAGCCGCCGCCAAAGTCGAACTGAGCACGAGTGAATCGCCCTTGTGGCGCGTAATAACCCTCAAGCCCGATGATTGGCTTGATGCCGTGCTTCTTGGCCTTGGAATAAAACTCATAAGCGCCATAAAGATTGCCGTGATCAGTCATCGCGATGGCTGGCATGCCCAGTTTTACGGCTTCACCCAGCAGATCATCGAGGCGGGCCGCCCCATCGAGCATCGAATATTCGGTATGCACGTGGAGGTGTACGAACTGCTCCTCCGATGTCATTGACCCACTCTAACTTTGGGCTCAGGCACCGTTGCGCAGGCGCGCAAGTGAGGTCACCAGATCCTGCGGATACTGACTGGTGACCACGATTCGATCACCCGACGAGGGGTGTTCAAAACCCAAACTGACCGCATGGAGCCACTGCCGCTCCAGGCCAACCTTCTTCGCCAAGGTTGGGTCGGCACCATAAGTCAGGTCACCCACGCACGGGTGACGCATGGCTGACATGTGCACACGGATCTGATGGGTGCGTCCGGTTTCCAGGTGCACCTCTACAAGGGATCCGTGCGTGAACGCTTCCAAGGTTTCGTAATGCGTCACGCTGGCTTTGCCGCCCGCAATCACGGCAAAGCGATAGTCATGATGTGGGTGACGTGCAATCGGCGCATCAATGGTTCCGCGCAGTGGGTCAAGCTGACCCTGCACAACTGCGTGATAAATCTTTTCAACGGTTCGCTCTTTGAACTGGCGTTTCACACTGGTGTAGGCGCGCTCACTTTTCGCGACCACCATCACGCCTGAGGTACCAACATCGAGACGATGCACAATCCCTTGACGTTCTGCTGCACCAGAACTTGTGATGTTGTAACCAGCTGCAGCCAAGCCGCCCACCACAGTTGGGCCGGTCCAACCAGGGCTTGCATGGGCAGCAACCCCAACGGGCTTGTCGACAATCACGCAATCGTCGTCGTCATAAAGAATTTTCATGCCAGGCACTGGCTGTGGCACTGTATCGACATTCTTTTCAGCATCAAGTGCATCAGGATCAACCTGCAACATCGCACCAGCAATAAGTCGATCGCTCTTGATCAGTGTCTTGCCATCCATCAACACATGTTCAGCATCGACAAGCGCCGCGGCTTTCGTGCGTGACAAACCAATCAATCGAGAAAGCCCGGCATCAACGCGTTCGCCATCAAGGCCATCTGGAATAGGAATCGTGCGGATTGTCATGAACCTGCGCTCGCAGTTCCCTTGTAGTCAACCCCGCGCAAAGCAAGGAACACCATCAAGATGGCAGAAAAAGTGATGCTCATGTCGGCGACATTGAACACTGGAAAATTCGGTAACTGAATCCAGTCAACGACGTACCCCTGACCAGGACTTGGATAACGAGTAAGACGGTCAATCAAATTGCCCAGCAACCCGCCAAGTAGACCACCAAGCCCAACGGCCCATGCAATGCTGCCCAAATCCTTCGCTGAACGAATGATGAAAATCGCGACACCGATTGCAATAAGACTAAAGATCCAAGTCGAACCGGTGCCGATACTAAAAGCCGCGCCTGTGTTTTGGGTGTACGTGAATTTCAGCAGTGGTCCGAGAATTTCTATTGATCCTTCGCCGTTGAGCATGCGCGGTCGCAAGGTTGAAACAGCCCAAGCCTTGGTGAGTTGATCGAGAACAACAACTCCAAGTGCCACCACCGCTAAAACGATGATTGGACGACGACTTGAAGCAATACTCACATGAGCACTCTAGTTGCTAAAGCATCAAGCGTTCTTCAGCCTGCTTACACATCAAACACAAGGTTGCACGAGGGAAAGCCTGCAGTCGGTACTTCCCAATTGGCTTACTACAGGACTCACAAGCACCATAAGTGCCATCGTCAAGGCGTGCAATTGCATGGCCAACCTGCAGCAACATTTCTCGCGCATTATTTGCCAATGACATTTCATGCTCACGCTCGAACGTCTTTGAGCCGGCGTCGGCAGCATCGTCACCGGCACCGTCACCCGAATCGCGAATGAGATCTTCTAGACCTGCTTCTGCATTCACGAGCTCTTCTTCAAGACGCTTGATGTCTTCATTCAGCGCCTTGCGCACTTCCTTGAGCTCGGCAGCTGACCATGGTGATTCGTCTTCGCGAACCAAAGGCTTGCCGTTTGGTGCGAGCTGCTTCTTTGGCTTATTCGCTGAAATTGTCGGGACCGGACGCTTGACCACAGGTTTTGCGGGGACTTCCTCAACAACTGGAGCGTCAACCTTTGGGGCAGGCTCGGCCTTCTTGGCAACTGGCTTAGCCGGTGCCACCTTTGCCACAACCTTCTTGGCAGCGGTCACTTTCTTCGCCGGAGCAACGACCTTCTTAGCCGCAGCAGCCTTCTTCACAGGCGCAGCCTTCTTGACCGGCGCAGCCTTCTTCACAGGAGCTGCCTTTTTGACCGGCGCAGCCTTCTTTGCCGGTGCCTTTGCCGCGAGTTTCTTTGCAGCCATGGTTGTGTCCCCTTGCTTTCTGATCCCGGCGGACTCTAGGTCATAAGGCCACCCTTACCCTGCTGCCGCGCCGCATAAGGCGTGAGCGGCCCCTAGGACTGTCCAGCCGATATCCTTCTCGCTCATCTGTCCATCGCTAGGAGTTCCATGTATCGCGCTGTGCCCGCACAGATCGACCTCACTGCGATGGAGCACGAGGTGTTGGCGCTCTGGGAAGAAAAGGACACCTTTGCTCGGTCAGTTGAGCTAAGCCAGGGTCGCCCAACCTGGGTCTTCTATGAGGGTCCCCCGACTGCTAATGGCACGCCTGGCACCCACCATGTGGAAGCTCGGGCCTTCAAAGATATTTTCCCTCGCTACCGCACGATGAAGGGCTATCACGTCCCTCGTCAAGCGGGCTGGGATTGTCATGGTCTACCCGTTGAACTTGCCGTTGAAAAGGAACTGGGTTTCTCCGGTAAGCAAGACATCGAAAAATTTGGCGTGGCCGAGTTCAACGATCGCTGCAAGGAATCGGTGCTGCGGCACGTCGGTGAATTCACCGAGATGACCAACCGCATGGGTTACTGGGTCGATATGGACAGTGCCTACTGGACCATGGATGCCAACTATGTGCAAAGCGTGTGGTGGTCGCTGAAGCAAATCTTCGACAAGGGGCTGCTTGTTCAAGATCACCGAGTTGCTCCATATTGTCCACGTTGTGGCACTGGCCTTTCCGATCACGAACTTGCCCAGGGTTATGAAACCGTTGTTGATCCTTCGGTCTACGTGCGCTTCCCGGTTACTGATGCTGACTTCTTATCCAAGTTCCCGGGTGCAGCGCTGTTGGTCTGGACCACAACTCCGTGGACCTTAGTTTCCAACACGGCCGTTGCGGTGAAGCCCACTGCAACCTACGCAGTTGTGCGCACGGTCGATGGCGAAACACTTGTCGTTGCAGCCGAGCTCGCTGCTGGCTTATTCGAGGAAGGCTTCGAAGTGTTGGCAACCATGCCAGGTACCGAACTTGAACGCCTTGGCTATGACCGCCCCTTTGATTTGATTGAGATTCCTGATGCCCACTATGTGATCTTGGCTGATTACGTCACCACCGATGACGGATCTGGCCTTGTGCACCAAGCCCCAGCCTTTGGCGCAGACGACCTTGCCTCATGCCGTGCCTACGGGTTGCCTGTGGTGAATCCAGTGATGCCGAACGGTAACTTCGAGGATTCAGTACCCGTTGTTGGTGGCGTCTTCTTCAAGAAGGCCGACGAAGAGCTCGTGAAAATGCTCGACAAATCAGGTCGACTCTTGAAGCACGTGCAGTACGAGCACTCCTACCCTCATTGCTGGCGCTGCCACACTCCATTGATTTATTACGCACAACCATCGTGGTACATCCGCACCACCGCAATCAAAGATCAGTTGATTGCCCAAAACGAAAACACGAACTGGTTCCCAGGAACGATCAAGCATGGTCGCTTCGGCGACTGGCTTGATAACAACGTCGACTGGGCACTGTCACGCAATCGCTATTGGGGCACTCCCCTACCCATCTGGCGCTGCGAAGAAGGCCACCTCACGGCAGTTGGCTCCCTTGCTGAGCTTGGTGAGCTTGCTGGTCGCGATGTTTCCCAAACGGATCCTCATCGTCCATACGTCGACGACATCACGATCCCTTGCCCAACGTGTTCAGCAACTGCAACTCGGGTACCAGAAGTCATTGACTGCTGGTACGACTCAGGCGCCATGCCATTTGCTGCTGTTGGCTACCCACAAAGCGATGTTGATTTTGCAGCGCAATACCCAGCTGACTTCATCTGTGAAGCAATTGACCAAACCCGCGGTTGGTTTTACACACTCATGGCAATTGGCACTCTCGTGTTCGATCAGTCTTCATACAAGAACGTTGTGTGCCTTGGTCATATCCTCGATGAAGACGGCCGCAAGATGAGTAAGCATCTTGGCAACGTGCTCGAACCAATCGGCCTGATGAATGATCACGGTGCTGATGCAGTGCGCTGGTTCATGCTGGCATCAGGCTCACCTTGGCAGGCTCGTCGCGTTGGTCATGGTGCTATTGCCGATGTTGTTCGTAAAACTCTGCTGACTTACTGGAACACCGTTGCCTTCCAATCACTTTACGGACGCCTTGCTGATTGGGATCCCACCTCACCTGCTCCGGCAGTTGCTGAGCGCCCAATCATTGACCGCTGGTTGCTATCTGAATCCAATCGCCTTGCGCGCGATGTTGATGCTGCGCTTGATCAATTCGACACTCAAGCAGCCGGTCGTTTGATCGCCACCTTTATTGACGATCTTTCCAATTGGTATGTGCGCCGCTCGCGTCGTCGGTTCTGGGATGGCGACGCAGCCGCTCTGGCGACCTTGCACGAAGCTTTGCGCACGGTCACCCTGTGCATGGCTCCATTTACGCCTTTCATTACCGAACGCGTATGGCAAGACTTGTTCAGCGTTGGGGATGCGCCAGATTCAGTGCACTTGGCATCTTGGCCAACGGTTGATGAATCCATTGTTGACGAAAAGCTTGCAACCGATATGGCTCTCGTTCGCCGCATTGTTGAACTTGGTCGCGCAGCCCGTGCAACCAGTGGGGTGCGCACCCGTCAGCCACTTCGTCGCGCGCTCGTATCTGCGCCTGGTTGGGCTGAACTTTCACAGGCTTTACGCGACCAAGTATGTGAAGAGCTCAACATTCAATCAAGTGATGCACTTGATGCAGATGAAGCAGGCCTTGTCGATATTTCAATGAAGGCCAACTTCCGCGCCCTTGGCGCACGCTTTGGCAAACAGACTCAACTCGTTGCCGCCGCCATTAGCGCCTCTGATGCAGCACAACTTCACGCAGCAATGCGCAGCGCCGCTTCAGTATCCCTTCAAGCCGGCGAACTTGGTACTGTAGAGATCACCGCTGACGACGTCGTTGTTACGGAAACCCCACGCGAAGGTTGGGCGGTTGCTTCCGAGGGCGGCGAAAGTGTTGCCTTGGATCTGACTATCACTGACGAACTGCGCCGCGCTGGCCTGGCCCGCGAAGTGGTTCGCGCGATTCAGGAAGCCCGCAAGAACGCTGGATTTGAAGTGTCAGACCGCATCACCTTGTGGTGGTCTTCCGTTGACACTGACGTGGCGCAGATGTGGGCCGACCATTCAGATGAAATCGCAGGTGAGGTACTTGCAACGGTCGTTCACAACGATCTTGGAGGAACAGTCAATGTGGACGTTCCTGAATTCCCAGGATCAGTCGGGATAGCTCGTAACTAACCGAGGCTGCCAAGGATGCCGATCAGTATCTGCAACACGATCAGCAAAATCAAGAACGAGAAGTCAAGGGCTACGCCGCCCAGACGTACCTGCGGGATCACTTTACGCAGCACCCGAAGCGGTGGATCGGTGAGCGAGTAAATCACTTCGGCAACGATCAGGATCGGCCCACGCGGGCGCCATGACCGGGCGAACATTTGCAGCAGATCAAACACAATTCGGGCAAAGAAAATGAGTTGGTAAACGAACAAAATAGTGGCAAGAACCTGCCCAACGGCGCGCATCAGCTCTGGTTGAAAAAGCCGTCTTGGGCAATTTGCGCACGTGCAGCTTCGCCAACATCAACATTTGGTGGAGAAAGTAAGAACACCTTGTTCGTGATGCGTTCGATACTGCCGTGCATGCCAAAGACCAGGCCTGCAGCAAAGTCAATGATGCGCTTGGCATCTGGGTCATCAAGTTCCGTGAGATTCATGATCACGGGAACACCGTCACGGTAATCCTCGCCGATCTGACGTGCATCGTTGTACGAGCGTGGATGCACCGTTTCGATGCGACTGAATTCCACTGGAGCTACCGGGCGACGATCAGCCATCGGTGCTGTTGACGGACGACGATCTGGGGTTGCGTCATCACGGAAGGTACGTACAGCACGCTGATCTGGGATCGCGCGCACACTGCGACTTTGGTAGCGATCAGGTTCACGCTCTTCATAGGCCGGTGCTGCCGGGCGACGATCACGGGTGCGCACGTTTTGGCGCGCGTCCTGGTAATCGTCGTCTGCGTAAAACTCCTCGTGATCGTCGTCCTCTACGAGGCCGAGATACACAGCCATCTTGCGCATTGCGCTAGCCATGAGCGTAAAACCTCCGAAAATCGACCTACAGGAATCTTCAGGCTACTTCAGAGGAGGCCGGTTCCCTAGGAGCGCGCCCCCTATGCGAACCTGTGTCGCGCCATGGGTAATTGCTGCTTCAAGGTCGCCACTCATGCCTGCCGACACGATTGTGGCCTGTGGAGCCAAGCTCAAGAGACGCTGATGACTGCCGGCTAGAAGGGCGAATGCGGCGGTTGGATCACCCTCCAACGGGGCCACCGCCATCACGCCGGCCAAATTGAGGTGGGACGCAGCAAGGATCACTTCAGCCAACGGGGCTAATTCGTCGCGGCTGACTCCTCCACGATGAGGCAGACCCACCGGATGTAGGGATACCTGAATCAACACATCAAGGCATTTGCCTGCTGCTTGCGCACCTGCATCTAGCGCCTGCGCAAGTTCGATGCGGTCCACTGACTCAACGATGTCCGCCCACAAGGCCACCTGTTTTGCCTTCTTGCGCTGCACCTGACCAATCATGTGCCAGCGAAGGCTATGTGCAACGTCCTCTTTTTTCGATCGAGCTTCTTGATCGCGACTTTCACCGACATCGGTGCACCCCAGTTTGGCCAAGAGATCAAGATCAGTTGCTGGGAAGGTTTTGGTGACTGCCAGGAGTTGCACCTCGCTACGAGGACGGTGTGCTGCGATGCAGGCTGCATCAACTCGTGCATTGACTTCGCTCAAGTTCAACGCGAGTTCGGCAAGACGGTCGGTACTCATTGCACAACGATCATGCCGTGACGGCCAGTGCGTCCATCACGGCGGTAGGAAAACAGTGACGGATCTTCATAGGTGCAGCGTTGAATGCTGCTGAACGTGACATCTAGATCCGCGAGTTGCAAGTGCACACCTGCTCGCACATCAACCCTCCATTGATCATCAGTGCTCACTGCCACATCGGCGAAATGCGACTGAGGTAATGCATCACGAAGTTGATCAATGCAATCGATTTGCACGGGGTAACACTTGGCACAAATTGCTGGGCCAGTAATCGCTTGAATATTTACTGCGCCTTGCTCACGCATCACTGTGACAGTGGCGTGAACAATTCCTGCAGTGAGCCCGCGCCAACCACAATGCGCAACTGCAATCACGCCATGGGCTGGGTCTGCAAGAACGATGGGAACACAATCAGCGGCAAGCACCAGCAATGCCAGTCCAGGTGTGGTGGTTACAACCCCATCACACTCGTTTGCGATCCCACCGCGGGACGCCACGGCAACCTTGGCCCCGTGCTTGGCATCTAATGCCTGAAGTTCAGCTGCACCGATAAGTTCGGTGACTTGTTGCTGATTGATCTGAACCATTGATTGGTCATCACCGACCGCAGGAGACAGATTCAGGGAATCAAATGGCACGCGGCTTACACCTCCCCAACGACCTGTGGCCGCCCAGGAAACTGGGCGGCCACAGGGTGACGCGGGCCTGAAACGTCCCGCGGCAAGAGGATTCATAGGGATTTCTGGGGAAGTTCCCTATTTGAGGAAGTCAGGAATATCCAGATCATCGTCAGCATCGTCAAACACGATGGTGCGAGCTGGCTGAACTGGACGTGCTGGTGGTGAAGTCACCACTGGCACTTCGCCGGTTGCGCTTGCTGCTGGTGCTTGTGGCTCAGCAGTCTTGCGCACGGTGGAAGTGCGAGCAGGTGGCTCGCCTCCATCGAATCCGGCAGCGATCACGGTGACGCGCACTTCATCGCCAAGGGTGTCGTCAATGACGGCGCCGAAAATGATGTTTGCGTCTGGGTGAGCGGCATCGCTTACTAAGCGAGCAGCTTCGTTGATTTCAAACAGACCCAAGTCACTGCCACCAGAGATCGACAGCAGTACGCCATGGGCACCGTCGATGCCAGCCTCAAGCAGTGGGCTCGAAATGGCCTTCTCGGCGGCTTCGATTGCGCGGTCTTCACCACGAGCCGAGCCAATACCCATCAGCGCTGAGCCAGCTGAATGCATAACGCTCTTGACGTCTGCAAAGTCGAGGTTGATCAGGCCTGGGGTCGTGATCAAATCAGTGATGCCTGAGACACCTTGCAGGAGTACATGGTCTGCCTGACGGAAAGCGTCGATCACACTGATGTTGCGATCTGAAAGCGAAAGTAAGCGATCGTTCGGAATCACGATCAGGGTGTCAACCTCGGCGCGAAGTGCGTCGATGCCATCGTCAGCCTGTGACGAGCGGCGGCGACCTTCGAAGCCGAATGGACGGGTGACCACACCAATGGTCAATGCGCCGAGGGAACGTGCGATGCGGGCTACGACTGGTGCGCCACCTGTGCCGGTACCGCCACCTTCGCCTGCGGTCACGAACACCATGTCAGCGCCCTTGAGCACCTCTTCGATTTCATCTGCGTGATCCTCGGCGGCCTTCTTGCCCACCTCTGGGTTTGCACCGGCACCGAGGCCGCGCGTCAATTCGCGTCCGATGTCGAGCTTCACGTCTGCGTCACTCATGAGCAGTGCCTGAGCGTCAGTGTTGATGGCGATGAATTCAACGCCCTTGAGCCCGACCTCGATCATGCGGTTGACCGCGTTAACGCCGCCACCACCAATGCCTACGACCTTGATAACAGCGAGATAATTCTGTGGAGCCGCCACGTGCGCTTCCCTTCCCATCGTTGACGGATCAACTTGGAAAGTCGACCCCTTCGCCTGCCTCCGGAACCCTCAACCTCAACTAGAGGCTGAAATATGAGCTCGGTTTCAAGCGGCGGGAAGGTAGTAGGTCTGACCCCGGTTGCGCAAGTGAGGTCGGCTCTTTTGGAAGCGACCTACGTCACATTATTGCTTGAACTTCTCTTGAAACGTCGTCGGAAGCTCTGGCGCGGATACGTCATAAATCTTGGCCTTGCGCTTGAGCAGGGCTCGCGTGACCTGCGATTTGAGCTCGGCTTGCTCCACACTTCCCCACTTCACGATGGCTCCATTCGTCAAGATGAGCTCCACGTTATCGCGGGTGGTGGCCGACAGTTTGGCTACCTTTGGGCGCAGATCATCTGGCAGGGAACTGAGCACACCCATCGCTGCCACCAACCCGATTCCATCGCCTGAGACTGTCGGTAGTTTCTTTGGCAATGCAGCTGTTGGAGCGAATTCAACTCCGTTCGCATCGACGCCAAGCCCACTACCCGTCACTGCTATCGCAGTCCGCGGCACCACAGCAATGACCACATCGTGCGGCCAGCCGCGTCGCACATCCACACTTTCCAACCAAGCGATGTTGGTCAGTTGCTCCGCGATTCCTTGGGTATCAAGTTGGGCCAACGGCACACCAAGTGGCACCTGCGCAGCATCCTGAATCTGCTGAGCGGGTGCGCCTTCGACGCCAATCACGCTCACGCTTTCAGAAGTCAGAAGGGAGGAAAACCAAACTGCCCACCCCGCAGCGAACACGACTATCACTATGAAGATCGTGATAAGTGTGCGTCGTCGCTTCTTAGGTGTGACCACACGACGGGCATCAAGGTCGATAACTGGATCTTCGACTCTTGGTGGAACCTCTGGCTGGCTCATGTGCGCCTGGTCAATATCTCTAAGACTTCAGCACCAAGAAGACCAATGTCACCAGCGCCCAAGGTCATGACCAGATCGCCTGGCTTTGCCCGTGCCGCTAATTCACCGGCAACAGCAGACCACGACGGTTCAAAGTGCACTTGTTGCGCCGGCAAAGGCACATTGGCGGCCATTGTTTGACCGCTTGCCCCTGGAATCGGTGTTTCACCCGGCGCGTACACCTCAAGAACAATCACCTCGTCGGCAAGGCCAAGAGCCTGCCCAAACTCGGTGAGGAACATAGCCGTGCGGTAGTAGTGATGCGCTTGGAAAGCAACAACCAAGCGTCCCTGCCCCACCACATCACGTGCCGCACGCAATGTCGCGGCAATTTCAGTTGGATGATGGGCATAGTCATCAAAAACCCGCACTCCGTCGGCTTCGCCTTTGAAGTCAAAGCGTCTACGCGTACCAGTGAACTCAGCCAGTCCGGTGATGAGTTCATCAGCAGCAAATCCAAGGCCAAGGCCAGTGACGAAGGCTGCCAAAGCATTCAGCGCATTGTGCTCACCTGGCACCTGTAAACGCACAGGACCGTAGCTCAAACCCTGGTGCTCGACGGTGTATTCCCAACCACGACCAACGAGAGTCGGCTTCACCAATCGATAGTCGGCATCTGGCGCAGTGCCATACGTGCGCACGTCAACACCGATGGCCTTGGCATGCAGAGCTAATTTGCGGCCACCTGCATCGTCAATACATGCCGTGAGAAAACCAGAGCGTGCATGAATGTTCTTGGCAAAATCGAGAAAGCCTTGCTCAATTGCTTCCAAACTTCCCCAGTGATTGAGGTGATCGGCTTCAACGTTGGTGACGATCCCAGCAACCGCATCCAGGTGTAGGAAAGCTCCGTCGCTTTCATCTGCCTCAACAACAAAA
>WLOE01000090.1 GCA_009699465.1 Actinomycetota bacterium
CGGCACGCTCAATCGAGCGCACCTGCGGCTGAACCCGCATTGATGTTGCATGGCCTTGGTGGATCGTCCCTCAATTGGACGGACCTCATGGGCGAGCTTCAGCCAGAGGTGAATTCTTGGGCTTTGGACCTACCCGGTTTTGGTCAGTCACCTCCGCCACGTGATGGCAACTTCGCACCACTTGGGCATGCGCGAGCCGCGGTTGATTTCATTGAACGTCATCTTGATGGCGCTCCTGTGCATCTTTTTAGTAACTCATTGGGAGGAGCGGTGGCAGTGCAAGTTGCTGCTCGCCGACCAGACCTTGTGAAAACGTTGACGCTTATTTCTCCGGCGCTGCCTGATGTCAGTCCGAACAAAGCGAATGTTCTTTTACCGATCATGGCAGTGCCAGGCGTTGGTGAAGCCGCGATGAAGAAGTCCAATGAACTTCCCGTTGAGACTCGCGTGCAATCAACAATTGACACAGTTTTCGCGAATCCCAGTGTTGTCACTGCGCAACGGTTTGAAGAGTCTGTTACTGAGGCACTTTTACGAGATGAACTCACCTACGCCAACGATGCATTTCTGCAGTCGCTCCGTGGATTACTTGGAACATATTTCGATCGCGGCCGTCATCGCCCTTGGAAGTTAGCTGAGATGGTGCAAGCACCGAGTTTGTTGATTTATGGCTTACAAGATCCACTGGTTGACGCCCGTGCAGCGCACAAGAGCACGAAGTGTTTCAAAAATGCTCAGGTGATGGTGTTACCTGATTCAGCACATGTGTCGCAAATGGAAAAACCCGAAGTTGTTGCGCAAGCATGGATTGAGCGTTTTCGCTAATGGTTATCCCCAACCCATGAGTTATACACAGGCAGAATATTTAGGGTTCCAATAGTCATTGCACTCGTCTTAACGTTGAAGTTATTCAAACGTTGGGGGAGTAATGACAACTGCAGTGCGAGTGCGCGAGCTCGTTGAACAGCAAGCCCGTGCGGCTATTCGCAACGACGGTCTCGATCCACTTTCCCAGCCAGAGAAGTTCCGGGCCCTTGTTGAGCAGTTCGCGATGGATGCCTGGATTGCGCAGGGTGCCCGTTCCGTTGACGGAGACCCGGCTTTTGTCGCTAAAGAAGTTCTTCGCACCATTGCTGGCTTTGGTGAACTCCAACAGTTTTTTGATGATCCAACGATTGAAGAGATTTGGCTCAATGAACCAGGGCGAGTGTTTATAGCTCGTAACGGAAAACCTGAGTTGACGTCTGTGGTGTTAGGAGATCGCGAAGTGCGCGACCTTGTCGAACGGATGCTTCGCGTTTCTGGCAGAAGACTCGACACGTCGAGCCCTTTTGTTGATGCAGTGCTTCCTGACGGAAGTCGATTACATGTCGTGATCCCAGACATCACTCGCAACCACTGGGCAGTGAATGTTCGTCGCTTTATCGTGCGCCCAAAGAGCGTTGATGAGCTAGTTCCCATTGGCGCTTTGAGTCATCAAGCAGCAGAGTTCTTGAATGCTGCGGTTCTCAGTGGTCTCAACATTGTCATCGCTGGTGGTACTCAAGCAGGGAAAACCACATTATTGAATTCTCTGCTTGGGTCTGTTGCCAGTGATGAACGGATTGTGAGTTGCGAAGAAGTGTTTGAAATTCACATTGGGCATCCGGATTGGGTTGCGATGCAAACTCGAGATGCGAGCCTTGAAGGGGTCGGCGAAATACCCTTGCGTCGGTTGATCCGTGAGGCCTTGCGGATGCGACCAACTCGGCTAGTGGTGGGCGAAGTGCGACAAGCAGAAGCACTCGACCTCCTAATCGCAATGAACAGCGGCATGCCCGCAATGGCTACCTTGCATGCGAATAGTGCCCGTGAGGCAGTGACCAAACTCTGCACGCTGCCGCTACTTGCCGGGCAAAACATTCCCGGTGATTTCGTGGTACCAACTGTTGCCGGATGTGTTGACCTTGTGATTCACACATCCACGACAGCTTCAGGACATCGTCGCATCACTGAGATCTCAGCATTGCCAGGTCGAGTTGAAAATGGCGTCATCGAAATGGCGGAGCTTTTTACTGACCAAGGTCAAGGATTAGTGCGGATGAGTGGATGGCCGCCACACCAGGAGCGCTTTACTCGTGCCGGCTTTGATCTCAGTGCTCTGCTCAATGGTGGGAGTCACCATTCTTCAGGCTGGGCGGCGTAATGGGCGCCCTGATTGGCTTTCTCATGAGCGCAGGAGCGCTGTTGATGATTCTGGGATTTACTCAGCAAAGCCGACTCATGCAGGTGCGTGTGCGATCGCAATATTTCACTCGGCTAGCTCAGCAATCAGGAATTCCAAGGCTTACAGGTTTCGCACTCTTTGGATTGTGCGCTGCATCAAGCGCAATCGCTGCAGTACTTGTCTTGTTGATCACCGCCGTGCCGATGGTCGCACTGATTGCAGGGTTAGCAAGTGGCTGGATTCCCATCCTCCTTATTCGCAGGCGTGGTCGTATCCATCAGAGAGCTGTCCGGAAAGCCTGGCCCGACGTTGTGGACTCGCTTTTGAGTGCAGTACGTGCAGGATTGTCACTGCCTGAAGCGGTATGCGAACTTGGGGTGAAAGGCCCACTGGCGCTACGTACGCAATTCGCAGACTTCACTGCGGATTACCGGGCAAGCGGGTCATTTGTTGAGGCACTGAGCATGTTGGGTTCGCAACTTGCAGATCCAGTTGCTGATCGAGTCATTGCCGCGTTACGCATTGCCAGAGAAGTCGGCGGTAACGACCTTGGTTCTGTACTGCGTACATTGAGTGTGCTGCTTCGTGAAGATGCTCGCGTACGAGGCGAAATCGAAGCACGTCAGAGCTGGACCATTAACGCGGCTCGATTAGCTGTTGCTGCTCCGTGGGTAACTTTGGCGTTGTTATCCACTCGACCAGAAGCCATGCGCGCATACAACAGCACCGCCGGTGCCATGGTGTTGATCGCTGCTTCTGGGATGTCATTCATTGCATATCGATCGATGATGGTTGTGAGTCGACTGCCAACTGAACCTCGGTTGGTGAAGCAATGAATCCCGGTGGGTCTGGAGCCTTGCTCGGTCTCTTCGCTTCGCTAGGAGTACTCATTCTGGTTTCCGGGCTTTCGCGTACTCGCAAACCCTCACTGCTTGAGCAGATTTCACCGTACATCCCACCTTCGAGCCAGATGCGGGTGTTGCATCGCAGGCGACCAGGTCAGTTGGATCTCGTGGTTGAGCTCATTGCACCGCTGCTGCCCAAGAAATCGAATTCCCGCAAACTGGAAGAGAGACTTGCTCGAGCAGGAAAATCAAGCATTGACTCGTACCGCATTGAACAGGCACTGGCCGTGGGCTTTGGCGCCGCAGCTGGTTTGCTCTTGAGTTTTTTCGCACTGGCATCGGGATCTTCACCGTTGATTGTCTTGGTGTTGGTCGCTGTTGGAGCAGTGATGGGTGGGTTGTACTGGGATCAAAGACTCAGCCGTGAAATAGCGCAACGGGGTAAACGAATTGCACAGCAGTTGCCGGCAGTGGCCGAGCTGTTGGCCTTCGCAGTTGCGGCAGGTGAATCCCCGGTAGTAGCCATTGAACGGGTTTCACACACGATGGGTGGTGAACTCGCAGCGGAGTTTGCATATGCGCTTGCCGAAATCCGTGGTGGGCTGTCAATTGAGTCAGCACTTCGGGGTGTATCCGATCGTGCGGGTAACTCAGATGTAGAGCGCTTCATTGATGGTGTGCTTCTTGCGATTGATCGAGGCACTCCACTTGCAGAAGTTCTGCGATCACAGGCCGCGGATGCTCGCGCAGTTGATCGACGGCACCTTCTTGAACTCGCGGGCAAGAAAGACGTAGCGATGTTGATTCCTGTCGTGTTCTTCATTTTGCCAACCGTGGTGCTGGTTGCGCTCTTCCCTGGCATTCAAGGTCTGAAACTGATGGTTTCTTAATAAAGGAGAAATGGTGTTTCGAATAGTTAATCAATACACACTTCAGGCGCATATTGCGTTGAGGCGGCACTGGATCGCACTCGCGGCCCAACGCAATGATCGCGGTGATGTGCCGGGATGGGTTCTCGTAGCCGTGATGACTGCAGGGCTTGTCACAGCTATTTGGCTCGTAGCTGATGATGCACTGACTTCAGTATTCGACCGAGCGATGACATCGGTCTCAGTGCGTAACTAATGCTGAAGCGACTTATGGGAGATCGCGGGAGTGCTGTTGTCGAATTCGCTCTCGTTGCTCCATTGCTGATGGGTATCGCACTTGTTCTAGTGCAAGTGGCGTTGGTATTACATGTGCGCACCACGTTGACCGCGGCAGCAGCGGAAGGATCAAGGGCAGCTGCGATGGCTGATTCAAGTTTTGAGGTGGGAGAACAGCGCACCCGGGCTGTGCTATCAGGAAACGTCGCTGAGTCGGTTATCGAAGCGGTTGAGGTGGGAACAATGGTTGATGCAGGTGTGACGTATTCCGAGGTCACTATTCAGGCGCGCTTGCCACTCCTTGGTTTGCTTGGTCCAACCGTGATGAGTATTCGTGGCCGATCGATTCAGGAACATGTATGAGTGCGTTGCGTAAGAGCATGAACAATGACGCGGGAACAGCAGTCGTTGAATTTATCTTTATTGGAGTACTTCTCCTGGTTCCGATTCTTTATGCGACGTTGATGGTGATGCGCATAGAAGCTGCAGCCATGGCGTCAACGCATGCAGTCCGTGAGGGAGCACGAGCATTCATGATGGCTGACACTCGAACGCAAGGATTGCAGCAGGCGCGACTTGCAAGTGCTGCTGCAATGAGTGACCAAGGATTTACTTTGGCCGCCGGTGCACTACGGATTGACTGCTCCTCGCGCTGTTTGGAACCAGGTACTCAACTACGTGTCAATCTTGATTGGCGAGTCGACCTTCCGTGGTTGCCGCCACCACTGGCTGGTCGAGTCGAGGGCTTCCCTATCTCAGCTGAGCAATCCCTAACGATTGATAGTTATCGGGATTCGGCAGCGTGATGAGAACGCGCATCAAGAAAGCAGAGGAGGGCAGTGTCTTAATTCTGGGGATAGGGCTTCTCGGAGTGTGTTTGCTCGCTTTAGTTGTCGTGGCCGATGCAGGCAGTGCATTTTTGCAGCGTAAGAATCTGTATTCAGTTGCCGACGCTGCAGCATTAGCCGGCGCGCAAACCCTTGATTTGCCGATTTATTACGAGCAGGGTGCATCGCAGGCCACCCATTTGGATGGCCGAGCAGCGGTAGCAAAAGCGCGTGGGTTTCTGGCCAAATCGGAAGTGATCGCAGCGCACCCGGGGCTTACCGTTGATTCGATCACCACTGATGGTCAATCTATTCAAGTGGACCTGAGCATTCCCATCACGGTGCCTTTCGTGAATGCCCTGCATCGTGAGCCGGCGAGGGTTCGAGCGACTGCTCGGTTGGACTACCGCACCAGCCAATGATGAGTTGCCCGTAGTCTTGGCTCTTGTGACACCTATCGAAGCTGCCGAGCGCCTTGCCGAATTGGCGAACACGCTGAGCAGTATCGAGACTGTTCTTGATATCCCAGCGATGCGGGCAAGCATTGCCGATCTTGAAGAACAGGCCTCGGCTCCGGATCTGTGGGATGACCAAGCCAAGGCCCAAGCGGTCACTTCAAAACTGTCATTCCAGTTGGGTGATCTTCGTCGAGTTGAAGGTTTGCGTCGTCGTCTTGACGATGTGCCAATCCTGTTGGAACTTGCCGAAGCAGAAGGCGATGAAGCTTCAACTGCTGAAGCGATGAAAGAACTTGATGCGCTCAAGATCGCTATTGATGAACTTGAAGTTCGCACGTTGCTTTCCGGTGAATATGACGCGCGTGAAGCACTTGTCACCATTCGTTCCGAAGCCGGCGGAGTTGACGCTGCTGACTGGGCCGAAATGTTGCTGCGCATGTATACGCGCTACTGCGAACGCCACGGTTGGCCCGTTGATGTGTATGAAACCTCGTACGCAGAAGAAGCAGGCATTAAGTCTGCAACCTTTGCCGTGAAAGCTCCCTACGCCTACGGAACCTTGTCCGTTGAGCAAGGCACGCATCGTTTGGTTCGTATTTCACCATTTGATAACCAAGGTCGTCGTCAAACTTCATTTGCTGGCGTTGAAGTCATTCCTGTGGTTGAGCAAGCAGAAACTGCTGATATTCCTGACGACGATCTGCGCGTAGACGTCTACCGATCAAGTGGCCCGGGCGGTCAGGGCGTGAATACGACCGACTCGGCCGTGCGCCTGACTCACATTCCGACTGGCATCGTGGTTTCTTGCCAAAACGAGCGCTCCCAGATTCAAAATAAGGCAACAGCCATGGTGGTGCTGCAGGCCAAGCTGCTGGAAAAGCAGCGTCAAGAAGACCGGGCCAAGATGGATGCCCTCAAGGGCGA
>WLOE01000091.1 GCA_009699465.1 Actinomycetota bacterium
CTTGTGGGCACCAACACCCATTAACCGCTGCAATTCAGCGGGGTCTGACATCAATTCGCTCACAACATCGCGAATTGGACGCACGAACTCAACCACAATCTCTGCCGTGTCACCCTTGAGGTCGCCATAGCCGCGACCGTCGTATTCCTGAACCAAGAGCTCAATGGATTTACCTGTGAGCGCTTGTTGAATGGTGAGCAGGTTGGATATACCAACCTTGTTTTCTGGATCGAACCGAATCTCACGCTCAGAGTCAGTGACGGCACTCTTGATTTTCTTTGTGAGCGTCTTGTCATCATCAAGCAGGAATACGCAGCCGGGTGCGCTCGATTTGCTCATCTTTGATGTCGGATCTTGTAAGTCAACAATTTTCGCCGTGTCTTTAACGTACATGCCCTTGGGCACGGTCAAGGTTTCACCGAAGGTAGCGTTAAAGCGCTGTGCTAAATCGCGCGTGAGTTCTAGATGTTGACGTTGATCTTCGCCAACCGGAACTTCATCAGCCTGATAAATCAAGATATCCGCTGCTTGCAAAATTGGATAGGTGAACAGACCGACCGTTGAACGATCCGCGCCACCCTTGTGCGACTTATCTTTGAACTGGGTCATGCGGCTTGCTTCACCAAAGCCCGTCTGACATTCCAGCACCCACGCAAGCTGGCTGTGCTCTGGCACATGGCTCTGCACAAAGATCGTGCAGATTTCTGGATCAAGGCCAATTGCAAGCAGTTGTGCGAAAGAAACCAGAGTCCGCTGACGTAGCAGCGCTGGATCGTGGTCCACGGTGATCGCATGCTGATCGACCACCACGTAATAGGCATCGTTGTCGTGTTGCATCTGCACCCATTGACGAAGAGCCCCAAGGTAGTTACCTAGCTGGAAGGAATCAGCGGTTGGCTGGATTCCCGAGAGCACTCGCGAGGGACGTTGAGCAGACATATCGCTCATTCTGGCAAAGTGACTTCTGGGTTTTGCAGCAGGTCAACAACCTCGAGTGGCTCCACCCGAATTCGAGCAATGCGACGGCCATCAAGTTGGGTCACCGTGAGGGTGTGATCACAGGCAACTACGTAATCCCCCAACGCTGGCAAGGTGCCTAATTCGGCAACCAGGAAGCCCGCTACCGTTTCGTAAGGGCCTTCAGGCAGCGTGATTCCACAATCTTCCTCGAAGTCATCGAGGTTCATCAACCCATCGACACTCAAGATGCCCTGCGGGCGAGTGGTCTCAGCCACTTCAGCCACGTCGTACTCGTCCCGAATATCGCCAATGAGCTCCTCAACGAGATCTTCCATTGTCACGATACCCGCGGTGCCACCGTATTCATCCACCACGATTGCCATGTGTGAATGCCTGCGGCGCATTTCAGAAAGTGTGGAGAGCACGTCGTTGGTTCCTGGGAATGCAGCAATATCACGAACGAGTTCACCCACACGAATTGAGCGTTCCGCCATTCCAGGAACTAAGAAATCGCGAATATGGACGAAACCAATGATGTCATCTGAGGATTCACGCATCACCGGGTATCGCGAGTGAGGTTGTTCAGAAATTTGCTTCACTGCTTTGTGCACTGGCATTGCTGCATCAAGGAACTCAACCTCAGTTCGAGGAACCATTACTTCACGAAGTTCGCGATCGCCAGCAGAAAACACATCTTCGATGAGTTCACGTTCGTGGTCCGTTAAGTGTTCGTGTGCCGCGACCAAATCGCGCAGTTCTTCCTCGGAAATTGATTCCTTTGCCGCATTCGGGTCAATACCAAGCAGCCGAACTACCGCATCTGTCGCAATAGAAAGTGCAGCAATGAATGGTCGAGTGATACGTGCGAGGATGTCGATGGGTCCTGCAACGACAAGAGCTACTCCTTCGACTCGCTGCAATGCAATGCGCTTAGGAACAAGCTCACCCAGAACGAGCGACAAATACACGATGACAATCGTGACCACTACGAATGAAAGCGAATCAGCAACTGCTTGAGCCATCCCCCAGCCAATGAAAACCTTGGCTAGCTCAGGTGCAATTTGCGCAGCACCGAAACCGGCTGAGATAAATCCCGCAAGCGTGACACCTACTTGTCCAGCAGCTAGAAAGCGATTTGGATTCTGCGCCAGCACGGCAAGTCGGCGACCTCGCCGGCCCTGTTCTTTGAGTTTGGCTACTTGACCGTCACGAAGAGTAACAAGGGCCATTTCCGCAGCAGCAAAAAACCCACCGAGAAGAATGAAAAACAGGACAACAACAATGTTGACCCAGGTGCCGCTCATGGCAGTAACACTACGCGGATTTCTCCCGCGTCATAAACGCAGCCGAAACAAAGGCCAGAACTGAGCAAATCGCCATGGTCACTGCCATCGTGACTCCAGTATCGAATGGAAGCAGGGCTAGGAGCGGCACATCGATGATTGCCCCACCAAAAGTCAGCGCACCCAGGATTGCGGATGCTGTTCCTACATAGAGCGCGCGTTCAAGTGCCAGCGCCATGGCATTTGCAGCGATCGTGGCTCGCGTGCCGATCACCACCAACAGAATCGGGATGATTAACCAGAGTGAAGCGGCCGACGAAGCCATGATCGGAAGAAGCAGGATCGAGCCGATCGCCGAAAGTCCAAGCGACCACATCAAGATGCCACGCACACTGTGTGTGAGAACTGCCTTTCTATTCCAAAATCCAACCGCAATGATCGCAGTGGCAATCCCAGAGAAGGTCAGGCTATACATCGTTGGACTCATGCCAAATTTTTCCTGGAAGAGAAACGATGAACTGGCCAGGTAAGCAAACAGTGCACCAAATGCAAAGATCTGCGTGATTGCATACCCGAGGAAAATACGATCACGCATCATGGAGGCGGCGCCTCGGCCAAGTTCACTCAAGCCACCCGTGTGCCTGCGTTCCTTTGGCAAGGTTTCCGGGATGAAAAATGCAATGCCAACCACAATGAGTGCACAGAACACGGCAAGGAAGAAAAATGATGAACGCCAGGTGTTGGTGAGATCAAGCAGCACACCGCCAACGATTGGACCAACGAGGGGCGCGATCATCGTGATGCTCATCAGCACTGAAAAAAATCGTGCGGCTTCGGGGCCTTTGACAATATCTGCAGCAACTGCGCGGCCAATAACTATGCCGCCGCCGCCGAGAATGCCCAGGACTAAGCGCGACCCGATTAAGAACCCCATTGATGGTGCGAATGCACAGGCCAAGGTCGCGAAAATCGTGACGATTGACGTGAGGAGAACCAATCGTCTCCTGCCCCATGAATCAGACATTGGACCAAAGACCAACTGGCCGATCATGATGCCCAAGAACGATGCGGTGAGCGTTAATTGCGCTGCAGCATCAGTTGCATTGAACTCGCTGGTGAGTTGCGGAAACGCTGGAAGGTAAACGTCAGTGGCAAGCGGTGCAAAAGCCGACATCGCTGCGATCGTGATGATCAACAGCCACAGGCGCTTAGGTGAAAGTCCGTGCTCGAAAGCTTCAGACGAAGGGTGGGTAGCCGTCATCAGCCACCCACCCTTGTCATGTTACGCATGCCTTTAGCGCATCGCCTTCTGAAGATTCTCGTCAATTGAAGCGAGGAAATCTTGAGTGGTCTGCCACGGCTGATCCTTGCTGATGAGCAGAGCCAAGTCCTTGGTCATCTTGCCTTCTTCAACAGTCTCAATGCATACACGCTCAAGAGTCTGAGCGAATGCGGTCACCTCTGGGGTGTTGTCCAGCTTGCCACGATGCTCCAAGCCACGAGTCCACGCGAAAATGGAAGCGATTGGGTTGGTTGAGGTTGGCTTACCCTGCTGATGCTGGCGGTAGTGACGCGTCACAGTGCCGTGAGCTGCTTCAGCTTCAACGGTGCGGCCATCAGGTGACATCAAGACTGACGTCATCAGACCGAGAGAACCAAAGCCCTGAGCAATGGTGTCAGATTGAACGTCGCCATCGTAGTTCTTGCATGCCCAGACGTAGCCGCCTTCCCACTTCATCGCAGCAGCAACCATGTCATCGATCAAACGATGTTCGTATTCGATGCCAGCGGCTTCGAATTCACCCTTGAACTCTTTCTCATAGACATCTGCGAAAATGTCTTTGAACTGACCGTCATATGCCTTGAGGATCGTGTTCTTGGTTGAGAGGTACACCGGGTAGTTGCGGTTTAAGCCGTAACGCATCGATGCACGAGCGAAGTCGCGAATAGATTCGTCAAGGTTGTACATACCCATTGCCACGCCAGCACCTGGGAAATCAAACACGTTGAATTCCATTGGCTCTGAGCCATCGGTTGGGGTGAAAGTCATGGTGAGCGTTCCAGCGCTTGGCACCTTGAAGTCTGTTGCCTTGTACTGATCGCCAAATGCGTGACGTCCAACAACGATTGGCTTGGTCCAACCTGGAACCAACCGTGGGATGTTCGAGATGATGATTGGCTCGCGGAAGATAACACCGCCAAGGATGTTGCGAATGGTGCCGTTTGGCGACTTCCACATCTTCTTAAGGCCGAACTCTTCAACGCGAGCTTCGTCAGGAGTAATGGTTGCGCACTTCACGCCAACGCCGTACTTCAAGATCGCTTCTGCTGAATCAATTGTTACCTGGTCGTCGGTTGCATCGCGATGCTCCATACCAAGGTCGTAGTACTTCAGATCAACGTCGAGGTACTTGACGATGAGTTCATCTTTGATGAACTGCCAGATAATGCGAGTCATTTCATCGCCATCAAGTTCAACGACTGGGTTCACTACCTTGATCTTGCTCATACGGTGCTCCTTTTGAGTCGGGCGTAAGAAAACGGTGGGCGCACCGGATTGCGATGCGCCCAACCGTCAATTGTTAAAGATCCTTAACGTCTGCTTGCTTGGTCTTGACTGCTTCGTAAGCCTCGACGAGCAATGCCTTCTCGCCATCGGTGAGTGGGGTTTCAACAATCTTGCGGATGCCACCCTTACCGAGTTCAGCTTCAACGCCTAGGTAGGCGCCGGTCAAGCCGTATTCGCCATCAACCCATGCGCACACTGGCATGACTGCACCTGAGTCTTCATGAACTGCCTTGGCCATGCGAGCAGCTGCAGCTGATGGGGCGTAGTAAGCAGAACCGGTCTTGAGCAGTGCAACAACTTCTGCGCCACCGTTGCGGGTGCGAACGACGAGCTCTTCGATCTTGTCTGCAGGAAGCAGGTCAGCCAGTGGCTTTCCATTGACGGAACACGCTGATGCAACAGGAACCATGGTGTCGCCGTGTGAACCAAGGGTCAACGTGGTAACCGATGCGACAGGAACATTGAGTTCTTCAGCAACAAAGTGAGTGAATCGTGCGGTGTCGAGCATGCCTGCCTGACCGATCACACGTGCATGTGGGAAACCGGAGACAATCTGCGCAAGTGCAGTCATTTCATCAAGTGGGTTTGACACGTTGATGATGACGGTGCCCGGTGCATGCTTTGCAATGTTCTCTGCGACCTGTCGCATGATCTTTGCGTTGGTCTCGATGAGGTCCATGCGGCTCATGCCTGGCTTGCGAGGCAAACCTGCGGTGATGACAACAATCTCGCACCCTTGGATGGCTTCGTAGCCTGATCCGTCCATACCTGTGGTCTGGCCAACGATCTTGGTTTCGAACCCTTCGATCCAGCGAGACTGGTTCATGTCGAGAGCCAAGCCCTCAGCCTTGCCGTCTAGTACGTCGGTGAGAACAACGGTCTCAAAGATGTCGTACTCAGCCAACCGCATTGCGGTGGTTGAACCATAGAAACCTGCACCGATAACGGCGACCTTGCCACTGCGAGCCATGCGTTGCCTTCCAAGAGATATGGGTCAAATCAAAGGCCAAACATACTGCCGCCAGTAGGGGCACTTCCCCACGGATCAGGCTCATGTGATGCACCACTCACCACTGAGCCATTCAGTGGATCACCGCTGTCCGCTATGCCCGGCTTCCCAGCCACGTGACAGCGGTTGCAAGGAAGCGGTCATTGGCTTCTGGGAGCCCAATGGAAACTCGCACCCCTTCGCCAACGAAAGGCCGAACGGCCAACCCCACTGCTTCACAGGCAACGGCAAAGTCAGCGGTGCGCTCCCCTAGTCGAAGCCAGATGAAGTTGGCCTCCGACTCTGACGGGGCAAAGCCGGCTGTTCGCAGACCAGCGAGCACTCGATTGCGCTCACCTACCAGAAGTTCACAACGCGCGAAAGCTTCGGCTTCCACCACTGGGTCAAGGGAAGCAACTCCTGCAGCTTGGGCAATGGAAGAAACACCAAACGGAATTTGTACTTTGCGCAATGCGTCAGCGACAGCTTCGTGGGCAATGCAGAAACCCACGCGCACGCCTGC
>WLOE01000092.1 GCA_009699465.1 Actinomycetota bacterium
TGAGTAATAAGGATCATTGTTGAGCATTGTTGACCAACGTTCAACAAAGAGTGCATGTTCTTGTTGGTCGGTCTTCTTGCGAGCCATCGTCGCACCTTCGTAGTGAACGAAGTGGGCATACGGGGTCCAGGCCACGCGATAGCCGGCTTCGCGTACGCGCAAGCAGAAATCGACATCGTTGTAATCCTTGGCAAAAGCCACATCAAAGCCCTGAACCTGATCGAACACACTGGTACGCACCAAGAATGCAGCAGCGGTTACCGCTGCGTAATTGCGTGGGGTAAGCGTCGAACCGAAGTAGCCGGGCTCCTTATTGGGCTTGCTAATCCATGCATGGGTTGGCCCACTCGGCAACAACACCATGCCTACGTGCTGGAAGCGAGAATCCGGATACGTGAGCTTTGCGCCAGTAACTCCGACGCCATCAATCTGCCCGATCTCAAGCAACTTCGTTACCGGATTTGCTTCGGCCACAGTCGTGTCATCGTTGAGGAGAAGGAGGTAATCACCGGTTGCTGCTGCGCGCCCGGTGTTGATTGCTTCGGAGAAATTGAAACTCTTCGTTTCATAGACAACGTGCTTTAACTCGTGATTCTTGAGATCCGCAATTTCAACATTCGCTATCACTCCCGTGGTCACGACGATGATTTCAAGAGTCGTCTCGTGTTCATTCTCGATTAGCGACTTCACCGCATCATCAACAAAGCGGCTCGTGCCTCGCTCGTTCAAGGTTCCGATTGTGGGAATGATGACGGAAACCTTGTGTGTTCCTTCAATTCTTGGATGCACTTCATTCAAGCCCTGGATATGGCTTGGAGCAACCGTTCCACCATTGAAGGTTCGATCAATATATTCTCGCTGCGCCCTCGCAGCAGATTCCTGAGCCCATGGCTTTGCGTCAATAGATAGCGCCGTTGATTCACTCCATGCCCGCCAGTGGTACAGCGGAAGTGGAATGCGCACAACGTTTTTCAGATTCGGTAAAAGTCTCAACGCAAGATCAAAATCCTGCGCGCCATCCATACTGGTTCGTAATCCACCAATGGCATTCATCTGCTCGCGCTTGAACACTGTGAAATGACAGAGATACATCTGGGTGAGTAGAAGTTCTGGTGAGAATGACGGCTTGCAGTAGAGGTCGTAGTGCTCGCCCTTTGGGCTGAGCTTGTCTTCATCGGAATAGACCGCATCAGGGTGCGCATGTGCTTCAATGGTCTGACTGAAGAGTTCAATACAACGTGGGTCAAGTGCATCGTCATGATCGAGCATTCCAACGTATTCACCATGTGCATGGCTCAAAGCCTCGTTGAGTGCTGAACTGATTCCACCATTTTCTTTGGTGACTACGCGAACGCGCGTATCAGTGCTGTGCGCTGCTTGGAAGGCTGCCAGATATTGCGCCACCTCTGGTTTTGTTGATCCATCATTGGCCACTATTAGCTGCCAGTTACTGGCTTGCTGCGTGATGACTGAGTTCAAGCACTCGTCCAGAAACTCAATAGGCGGGTTGTACACCGGCACGATGATGGAGATTGTGAAGTCGTGGGTAGTGCTTCCAGCGTGAATTAGTTCCGCTTCGGCCAACCAGGCTTTGTAGGTTTTGCCAATGTTGCGTTCATACACTTTGCGCTTCACATAGCGCTTGACTCGGCCAGCGCGACGCTTGGCTTTGATCAGTGGATTGGCTTCACTGACCACAATTACTTCAATCGATATTCGGCTTGAAGTTGCACGAATCCTTGGCCCATTTCACCTGAAGCACTGCGCACAGGGAATTCAGCTGCATCATTCCAAGAATCAAGAAGCTTTGCGCCCGTGTGGTCAAAAACATCAACATGCACGCGATAACGCCCTGGTAGCAAGGGGTTATTGAGCAAATCCATTTCAACTACATGATCGCCTGCTGCAACGTAACTGAAGTCAAAACCGAGCCTATGGTTACCCACCATCGTTACCAACGGGCCTGATTCATGCTGCAAGGCGATGCGCACATTTGGCCCAAGCACGGTGTCATCAAGATGCATACCGATCTTGATGGTAAAGGTGGTTCCGGTTTCTGCATGATTTAACGCAGTGCCATCAGTGCTCGTAAGTTGCACTGACTTCAAACGAAGATTGCTTTGCAATCCACCTTCGTGATCTGCTGCATCACGCTTTGCTTCAGCAAGTGGATTCTTCAATGACTCTTCAGCGTTTACTCGCTTGAGGTAACTGGCAACCACATCGGTGGGTTCGCCGATTTCCTGCAAGGTTCCGCGTTCAAGCCAAGCCACTTCATCGCACAACGCTTCAAGCTGACCAAGGCCATGGCTCACCACGATGATGGTTTTTCCTGCTTTACGCAGTGAGTAGAGGTGATCGAAACACTTACGTTGGAACTCTTCGTCGCCAACTGCCAGCACTTCGTCAACAAGCAACACATCTGGCTTCATGTGAACGGCAACAGCAAAACCTAGGCGCACATACATGCCACTTGAATAGTGCTTAACCGGATCGTCAATGAACTCACGAAGGCCAGAGAAATCAATGATTTCGTCGGTTACTTCAGCAATTTCCTTACGCGGAAGGCCAAGGATCGAGCCGTTAAGACCGATGTTTTCTCGGCCAGTCATTTCTGGGTGGAAACCAGCGCCCAGCTCAATGAGCGAAGCAATGCGGCCCTGACTTGTGATCGTGCCTTCTGTTGGTCGGTAAATTCCACCGATCATTTTCAGCAGCGTTGATTTACCTGAACCGTTGTGGCCGATGAGTCCGTAGACACTGCCCTTTGGAACGTTGAGGGAAACATCCTTGACGGCCCAGAATTCTTCAGCGCGCTTGCCTTGCCCGCGCACGATGCGTTCCTTTATGGAATTGCGACGCTCGCTGCTGCGCATAAAACGCTTGCCAACATTAGAGATTTCAACTGCGTAATCGCTCACAGCATCTCTCCAATGTCTTCACTGAAGCGGTTGAAGATGCTAAATCCTGCCCAGAACACAAGGAAGCCACCAACCAGCAGAGCAAGAACTTCAAGCACTGAAACTGTGGTCAAGGTGTACATCGCATCGTGCATTGCTTCGACATACCAAGACATTGGATTGAGTTTCACGACCCACGCAAGTGCGCTGCTGTGTGTCTCAACCAAGCTCATTGGGTACAGCACTGGAGTTAAGAAGTAGAGGGCACCGAGCACTACGCCCACGATGTACATCACGTCGCCAAAGCGGGCGTTCATGATTGAAAGGATGAGGCCGATGCCCTGAGCAAAGAGTGCGGTGCCGATCAAAATTGGGATAGCAATGAACCAGGTGAATCCCACGTTGCCAAGGACGAGGAACATGCCGATCAATACGACGAGCTCAAGGGCTACCTGAATCAATTGCACGATGCTGGCGCCAAGCACTGGGGCATAGGCCGGGAAATGCACCTTCTTGAGCAACTCTCCATTGCTTTTGAGTTGCGTCATCGAGAGTGTGACCAGGCTAGAGAAAAGGTTCCAGGTGACCATGCCGGTGAACAGATAGGCCGCGTAGGAGGTCTTTTCGTTCCCCATTGGCGGTGCCTGAACCCGGAAGACGATGCTGAACACGGCCGCAAAAATGACCAGCGTGGCCAGTGGCTGTACGAGGGACCAGGCCCAACCCAGCACGCTGGCGCGGTAGCGAGTGGCGAAATCTCGGTTGGCAAAGGCCCAAATCAGGGCATGTTGCTTCTTTAAGGCGGTCAGCACGTGGCTTCTCCCCTTGCGCCCTCGTGAGGCGCGATCGACAACATGCCCCTAAGCCTAACGATCGGTTCGGCCTAGGCCTTGTTCATCACGTCTGAGGGATCGAGCTCGGAAACCTGCCGCGATGAGGGTGACCAAAGCCCTATGAAACCCACAATGACGAGAAGTGGAGCGATCTCGGCTTGGAATCGCATGTTTTCGCCATACTCAAAGAGCACGCTCACCAAGATTTGGTAGCCGATGAGCCCGGTGGCAAACCAAAAGACTGGGTTTCGACGTAGGCGATAGGCCTTGCCGAAGGTTGCCATCGCGATAGCCACCATTAGGAGAAACACCATCGCTGGGGCAAAGAGCAGAGAAAGGAGCCCAAGGGGTTGAGCGACCAAATTCTTGTCGCGAATGGCCGTGACGCCCGGATAGTCCTCGGCAGGGCTGAGAAATACCCCAAGGCTCGAATCGCGTGGCCCACTCCCAGAAGAGAGTGCCATTTTGAACAGTTGCGAAGGCCGTTCTCGAACTACCGCGATTGCGATACTGGACCATTGCTTCGACAACACCAATCTACGGGCGTAGTTGAAGTTATCTTGACGAGAATTCACCTTCACCGGGTCGTCCCACGATGCAACACCTTTTAGTGCAGGAGTACTTAACTTTGCACACTCAGATAGTGAATCGAATTGTTTAACATCCCAAGTTCGCAATTTTCCGTTTTGCCATGCATCGAGCATCTGCAGTGCACACGGGTCGTTCTTTAGTCGCTCAACGGCTGCCGGAGTAACGGTTCGAGCTCCGCTGTAGGTGAGGGCTTTCGCTAGGTTTTCCCCCGACCACGAACTCATAGTCGGGATACCAAATTCCGATGTGTAGTGAAATTGTATAGCGATTCCCGATAGCGCGAATACTCCAATAATTGCAAGGGATATTGCTTTTCGTGTCTGTTTCGCATTTCGCAATACCAGAAGTGCAACCACCACAAGCCACGCAATGAGAAAAGGCACTGTGAAACTTGCACGAGTCATCACGAGCGCGAAGGCGGAGATTGACGTGACAACAACACCAAAGAGTTGATGAGTGCGCAGATAGGAAATTCCCCAGATCGCAGTTGCGCCAAAGAATGCGCATGCAGTGGTTGTGAAAGGCCAGAGTGAGTAAATAACTGTTGCGGGAAGCAGTGCGTACAACAATGCAGCCGCACCCGCCCACTTCCGAGGAAGGCCGAAGCGAAGAAGCACGTCCGAGACGACGTAGATAGAGATTGCGGCGAAGAGGAAATACAAAATTGTTAGAGCGATGTGGCTATTAGGTGTGATCGCTAAATCAAATGCGTAAATGAGATTAAGGCCTGGTGGTTGTGTGTGGAGAACCCCAAGGCTTGAAAACAAATTATTTGATAGTGCGTCAACGCCGAGGCTTTGCCAGGAATCTTGAATATTCGATTCGGCAATCGCTGAATGGTCGAGACGAATAACGGTGGTGAGCCACAGAACAGTGAAGGCGATGAGCCCCCAGCCGGCTACTTTGCCGGTGGACTTGAGTTGTGACACGTAGACACCTTCGGTCAGCTGGTATGAAACGGTTCGGCTCGTCTTTCAACGTTCACAGATGCTAGACCGTGTACTCACCTCATATCTTTAAACGAGGTCTGTGCTGGCAGATCAACACGAATTCATACACATCCCCAAGTAATCTGTCCTCAAACCATCTAGGAGGTTTGAATGTTGAATTCTGCGCGCCGCTCGCGTACGACCCGCCGTGTTGCCATTGCAGCATTGGCACTTGGAATTGCCGCCGGAACCACTCTTGTTGTGGGCACTGGCGCACAGGCCGCATCCAAGGGTGGCATTTACGCCCCTAACGGCATGGTCGGCGTTCCGGAACAAATTCAGGTTCAGGTGTCTGGCCTTAACGGACAGACCATCACCCTTGGCCTTTCATCTGGTGCCAACGCAACCACGATCAATGCTGTCGTAGGAGCCAATGGCTGGGCGACCGCCACCTGGACTCCAACGGCTGCAGGCGCTTGGACCATCAACGCACTTGGCTCAGCGCTGTCTGCAGGAACAACCACAATCACTGTTGCTCCAGTACCTACCTACACAGTGTTGTTGGCTCAGCAGTCTGTTCAACAAGGTGTGACGAACACTCTTCAGGGTGCGGTTGTTGCGCCAATCGGCGCGATCGCACCAACCGGCAATGTGTACCTCGCAACTGCTGGCGGCAACGGAATTACGACTCAGCCAATCTCCGGCGCCTTCGGTAACGCAACCGCAACCGTCGGATTGCCTTGGAACCCAAGTACTGGTGGCTCAACTGCAATTCTTGCTACCTACCAACCAAGTAACGGCAACTTCACTTCATCGACGAGCCCGGTATCGCAGCCATTCGCAACAACGGCGAACACAACAGTGGCAATGCGCTGGCCAGCAAACCTTTACGCCGGAACAACGTCAGTGTTGCAGGCCGTTTTGGGCGCAGGCATGCCTCAGGGATCTGTTGCATTCTCCATGGATGGAAACGGCATTAGTGGTTCAATCCCAACCGTCAACGGTGTCGCCAGTTACCAGTGGACTCCACCATCAGCTGGAATTCACACCATCGCAGTGACCTACA
>WLOE01000093.1 GCA_009699465.1 Actinomycetota bacterium
GATCTCAATGCAATTTTGGGAAATCAGCAAGCGCACGTTTTGCATTATGAAGACTGGCAGGAAAACCCTGATGCCCTCATCCAGGCGTTTAACACAATGCAGTTGCCAAGTAATGATGCAGGAGTGCGTGAAGCCTTAGCAGTGAAGTTAGACCACGGCCCCCACGCGCAGGAAAGTGAAGAACAGAACTAGTCGGTTCCGGCTTCCATTGCTGCACGATCGAGGGAATTTTCTGCAGCAGGATTTGATTCATCCTCTGCGGAAGCAATCGCTGCGGCGCCACCGGGCGTGAGTTCACCGACGAGGTTGGTATGAATCTCAAGAAGTTGACCCTGAGCTGCATACATTTCCAACTTGGCTCGCGTGTCAGCAATGTCCAAGTTGCGCATGGTGAGTTGCCCGATGCGATCAAGTGGACCAAACGCAGCATCCTCGGTGCGTTCCATGGAAAGTTTGTCTGGGTGGTAGCTGAAGTTCGGGCCCTCAGTTTTCACGATGGTGTAGTCGTCGCCACGACGAAGACGAATGGTGACCGTGCCAGTTACAGCAGAGGCAACCCAACGCTGGAGTGATTCGCGCAGCATCATCGCTTGTGGATCCAGCCAGCGGCCTTCATACAGCAGGCGACCAAGGCGACGACCTTCAGCGTGATAGTTCGCAACGGTGTCTTCGTTATGAATTGCGCTGAGCAAACGCTCGTATGCAATAAACAGCAGAGCCATGCCTGGTGCTTCATAAATTCCGCGGCTTTTGGCTTCAATGATGCGGTTTTCGATTTGGTCAGCCATACCTAAACCATGACGACCGCCGATGGCATTGGCTTCGAGAACGAGAGCAACAGCATCGCTAAAGCTCTGACCATTAATCGCAACCGGGCGACCTTGTACAAATGTGATCATGATGTCTTCTTGTGCAATAGCAACGTCTTGATCCCAAAAGCGCACACCCATGATTGGTTCAACGATTTCCATTGAGACATCAAGGTGTTCAAGGTCTTTGGCTTCGTGTGTTGCGCCCCAAATGTTGGCATCGGTTGAGTACGCCTTTTCCACACTTGCGCGGTATTCAAGGTTGCGTGAGTTCATCCACTCAGACATTTCCTTGCGGCCGCCAAGTTCATTCACAAAATCTTCGTCAAGCCAAGGCTTGTAAATGCGCAGCGATGGATTGGCGAGCAACCCGTAGCGGTAGAACCGCTCGATGTCGTTGCCCTTGTAGGTAGATCCGTCACCCCAGATTGACACGTTGTCGTCTTGCATTGCGCGCACGAGCAGAGTGCCGGTGACAGCGCGGCCAAGGGGAGTGGTGTTGAAGTATTGACGACCACCGGAGCGGATGTGGAATGCGCCGCAAGCAAGCGCAGCCAAACCTTCTTCGACTAAGGCAGTGCGGCAATCAACTAAACGAGCGCCTTGCGCGCCGTAGGCCATGGCTCGGCCCGGCACGGTCTCGATCTCTGGTTCATCTGGCTGGCCAAGGTCTGCGGTGTAGGTGAATGGAATTGCGCCCTTTTCACGCATCCAAGCGACCGCAATTGAGGTGTCGAGGCCGCCTGAAAAGGCAATACCGACACGTTCTCCGACAGGAAGCGAGGTGAGGACCTTGGACATGGGGACAAACTTAGTGGGAGGACCGAGCAGGGAGTGTCTATGCCGCGGTTACGCCAGCAAAAGCTCAACGTCATATGGGCTCATATGAGAATCGCGGCTGATCAGCGTGAAACCTTCACTTTGACACTGGGCAATCAGCATTCGATCAAATGGGTCGCGATGGTGATCAGGTAGTGCCGCGACGTGGCTGGCGTGGCTCCATCGGATGGGCAAGATGTCGAAGCCATTGGTAAAAATGTCGTCAGTGAGATCGCCGTCGATGGTGAGTTTTCCTCGTGAGCTCTTTATTGCAATTTCCCAACCGCTTACAACGGATACCAAAACCTCGTTTCCTGGATCGATGATTGCTGCGGTTGCCTCGGCAGACAGTTGCTCACCGCCCAGCCACCAGAGCAGGGCATGGGTATCGAGCACGTAGGTGGTCATGAGTTGAGAAATTCGTCTGCTATTTCGACGTCAATGTCATCGAAGTCAGGTGCCATCCAAATTTTTCCTGACATAGAACCAGACTTTCGAGGAGCTCGCGTTTCAGGTTCGTAGGGGATAAGTCGCGCAACAGGGCGGCCTGCGCGAGCAATGACGACTGAGGCTCCAGCTTCGACCTCGTTTAAGAGTGCTGAAAGCCGAGACTTTGCTTCATAGACGTTTACGAGAGTTGCCATACATTCATTGTGATCACTTGACCAAGGTTGGTCAAGTGATTTCCCTGCCCCGTGTGCATAGACTTCCCACGTGGCCAATAACCAAGAAATGCGCGTCTCACCCGAGGTCAAAGCCAAGGCGCAACGCCTGATCAAGCCACTGGGTATCGCGATCTTGGTGATCTGGTTGGCCTCGATCGGTATTTGGTACGCAGTTGGTGCCGACGCTAATAACTTCTGGCCCATCTGGCTGATGTGGATCCTTGGTGGCGTGCTCATGCTGGCTGCTTGGGCCGCGTATTCACCGGCCAAAGGGGAAGGTCCCAAGCGTAAGTAGCTCCTTGGTGGAGAAACCGGCGTGTCGCTTCCATTCGAACAGGTGTTCGATGTAGTTTCACTCCCGTCAGGTCAACGGGTTTCGATCCACAGCAGCGCAGCTGCTCAAGCGAGATTCAGTCGAACTGTCAGAGGGTCGCCCTAGGTTCAACCGAACCGACGAACACCAGATAAGGGAGTAAGACATGGCCGCGAACGACCGTGAGAAGTCACTCGAAACTGCACTCGCACAAATTGAACGTCAATTTGGCAAGGGCTCGCTTATGCGCCTCGGCGACGAAGGCCGCGAACCGATCGATGTGATTCCTACAGGCTCCATCGCACTAGACCTTGCTCTTGGTATTGGCGGCTACCCACGTGGCCGCATCATCGAGATCTACGGCCCAGAATCTTCAGGCAAGACCACCTTGGCTCTGCACGCCATCGCCAATGTTCAGGCAGCTGGCGGCATCGCAGCCATCATCGACGCTGAGCACGCCCTTGATCCTGAGTACGCAAAGAGCCTGGGCATTGATCTGGACGCGCTTTACGTCTCACAGCCAGACACCGGCGAGCAGGGCCTGGAAATCGCTGACACCTTGGTGCGCTCGGGTGCCATCGACCTCATCGTCATTGACTCCGTGGCAGCTCTCGTTCCACGCGCTGAAATCGAAGGCGAAATGGGCGACAGCCACGTAGGTCTCCAGGCTCGTTTGATGAGCCAAGCCCTTCGCAAGATGGCTGGCGCGCTCAGCAACACCAACACCACCATGATCTTCATCAACCAGTTGCGCGAAAAGATCGGCGTGATGTTCGGTTCGCCAGAAGTCACCACCGGTGGCAAGGCGTTGAAGTTCTACGCATCAGTGCGCTTGGACATCCGTCGTATTGAAACCTTGAAGGGCGGTACCGAAGCTGTCGGTAACCGCACCCGCGTCAAGGTGGTGAAGAACAAGGTTGCTCCACCGTTCAAGCAAGCAGAGTTCGACATTCTGTACGGCGTCGGTATTTCACGTGAAGGTTCACTCATCGATATGGGTGTTGAGCAGGGCATCGTGAAGAAGTCTGGTGCGTGGTACACCTACGAAGGTGATCAACTCGGTCAAGGTAAGGAAAACGCACGAACCTTCCTGCTTGATAACGCTGACCTCTGTAATGAAATTGAACGTCGCTTGAAGGCTGAGCTTGGTATTGGCGTCAATATTGACGCGCCAATCGAAGTTGAGTTAGTCGAGCCAAAGCCAATCGACGCATAAGCGTTCATGGCCCGCAAGTTCCCCTCATCAGCGAGCGAACCCACACCGGGTTCGCTCGCTGATGTTCAATCAGAAGCTGATCCGTATTCCGTTGCGCGCACGATTGTGTTGCGTCGCTTGAATGCGATGGCGCGTACGCGTAAAGATCTTTACGACGATCTGATTGAGCGTGAAATCCCCGAAGAAGCCGCCAACGCCGTCCTTGATCGATTCACTGAGCTGGGTTTGATTAACGATGCGCAGTACGCGGAAATGTTTGTGGCTTCTCGTCAACGATCACGTGGCACTGCAAAGCCAGTGCTACGCCAAGAGTTACGTCGTAAAGGGGTTCCCGATGATGAAATCATCGCGGCACTTGAAGATATTACTAGTGAAGATGAATACGAGCGTGCCCGTGTTCTCGTTGAAAAGAAATTACCGAGTCTTACGCGCTACGACTTGGCAACCCAGCAACGTCGAGTGATGAATTTGCTGATGCGTCGGGGCTATAGCGGAGCAGTAGCCTCCAGTGTGGTGCGCGAAGTGATCGCTGATCTCCCCATTGAAGAGTCGATGTAGCAATGAACTCGCTCCAGACATAAATAAGCCCCCAACCGGATCGCGGCTGGGGGCTTACCTCTGTGCAATTACACCGTTGGCTGTGGGATGTAACGCAGGTAGTCCTTAACAACTTCGACCTGATCGCCGTATTTAGCGATGGCGTCAGCGGTTGACACAGTTGGTGGAACGATCACGCGATCGCCTGGCACCCAGTTCACCGGGGTAGCAACTGGAGCCTTGTCGGTGAGCTGAAGTGCATCAACCACGCGAAGGATCTCGTTGAAGTTACGGCCGACACTCTTTGGGTAGGTGAGGGTCAAGCGCACCTTGTTGTTTGGATCAATGATGAAGACTGAGCGCACTGTTGAGGTGTCGCCTTCACCTGGGTGGATCATGTCGTAAGCGATCGAAACTTCCTTGTTTGGATCAGCAATGATCGGGAAGTTGAGTGGGTGACCGGTGACCTCACCGATGTCGCCAGCCCAGCCGCGGTGATCTTCGATTGGGTCAACTGAGATTGCGATGGCCTTGACGCCACGAGCGTCGAACTCGCCCTTGAGGGCAGAGGTTGCGCCAAGTTCAGTGGTGCACACCGGGGTGTAGTCAGCTGGGTGGCTGAACAGAATTGCCCAACTTGCGTTCTTCCAATCGTGGAAGGTGAGTGTGCCGTCGGTGGTTTCGGCGGTGAAGTTAGGAGCGATATCTCCTAGGCGAAGTGACATGGTGTCTCCCTTTCGAATAATTGACTTTGAGGTTGTGATGCGTTGGATCGGGGGTGGAACAACCCGAACCACATTCAGCTACGACAGTGCTTTCCTCCACATCGTTTCTGGCATTAGCACCCGAAGTTCCGGGTTGCTGCGACTTCATTGAGCCAGATCTCTCAGTCGCTCTGGATGTAGGTAAAAACATATTGCCTAGCGATTTGATCGACAAATCAGGTTTCTGTAACTGCAAAATATTTGCAAAAAGGCAGTGATTGAGACCTGTCACACGTGTTCTGCTGGCCAAGGCAGGGGAATTCTCGGGTTAGAGTTTCATTACTTCACTTCTTTTAAGGGGTTTTCCGTGCCTGGTTTGTCCAAGTGGGCAGTTCGCCGCCCAGTTGTTGCCCTCATTTCTTGGTTCATCGCCTTGGTTGGCGTTATTGGTCTGGGTGTAAGCCTTGGTGGCAACCTCAACGACTCCTTCTCACTGCCAGACACCGAATCCACCACAGCTCAAGATCTCCTGGTGAAGGGCGCTGGCGGGAGTAGCGGCTCCTTTAACGCTGGTGCCAAAGTCGTGTGGTCACCAAAGAGTGGCGTTGCCAGTGATCCAGTGTCCCTTGCGGTTATCCAGCCGTTGTTGACTGAACTTTCCAAGAACAAATCCATTGCATGCATCAGTTCGATCCTTGGTAACACTGGAAGCGATTGCCCGCCACAACAAGGGGCACCAACGCAGGCACAGCTTGCCCAAATGACGCCAGAGCAAAAGACTGCGTTGCAGTCATTCATGGCCTCTTCTGCACCAATCAGCCAAGACGGCAAGGTTGCTTATGCAAATATCACGTTTGCAGGTGATGGATCATCTGTTGACTCCCTTGATGCCAAGGCAATCGTTGCGCAGATTAACAAGGCCAACTCACCTAACGTAACTGTTGCGTACAACGGTTCAATTTTGGAATTCGCCGGTCAGGAGCCACCAAGTAGTGAACTCTTTGGCTTAATC
>WLOE01000094.1 GCA_009699465.1 Actinomycetota bacterium
ACGCATTGCTCTTGCACATTTGCTTGATCCAGAAATCGGCGTGGTGTCACTTGGTGGATCAGCGGGCACGGGCAAGTCGGTACTGGCACTTGCTGCAGCACTTGAATTAGTACTTGAACGCCGGGAGGCCAAACGCATTGTTGTGTTTCGCCCTGTCTTTGCTGTGGGCGGCCAAGAAATCGGTTTCCTGCCAGGCACTGAGGCTGAAAAAATGTCGCCCTTTTCCGCAGCAACCAAAGATGCGCTTGAGGCTATTGCTAGCGAACATGTGATTGACGAAATCATGGATCGCGGATTACTTGAAGTGCTGCCATTGACCTATGTGCGCGGGCGTACCTTGGTCGACACGATCGTGATCCTGGACGAGGCCCAAAACCTCGAACGCTCAACGATTCTCACTGCAATTTCTCGTTTGGGTAAGAACAGCCGGGTCTTCCTGACTCATGACGTTGCTCAACGCGACAATTTGCGGGTGGGACGCCATGACGGCATCGCCGCAGTCGTCGAGCGGCTCAAGGGAGAGTCACTCTTTGCCCACGTGACGCTTACGAAGTCCGAGCGCAGCCCAATCGCGGCTCTGGCCACCCGACTGATCGATGATGGAATCCTCTAGTTCAACTTGAGGGTTCGGGGTTCTGGGAGTCTTGCGGGCTGCCTGATTACGCGGTTTTGTCCGAATCCCTTGGTCATTTTGTGAGGGAAATGGGATGTCTTCCCAATACGTGACCTGACCCACGCTTGCCAAAGGTGACAGAACGCGATTCACAAGGCACTGTATTTCGAGGCTTCTAGCCAAGGAATGAGGTGTTCGTGATGCCTAAGGCTGCAGTGCTGCTGACAGCAGTCGGACTCTGCCTTGGTGTGGCATTGCCCGCCCAGGCCGTTGATTCGGTCACCCCAGCGCCAAGCACCTCCACAAGTGCAACCCCGGTGCCGAGCACGAGTGCACCGAACCTGACTCAACGGTTGGCAATCGAATCCACCTATGCCAAGGGGCAGGGCAAGGCTTCCGATAAGCATGGAATTGCTCCGAGCTTGTACACCGGCAAGTGGTATTCCAAGAAAGCCGAACGCAAGCGTCGTTGCATCGTGCGCAAAGAGACCGGCGGCAACTACAACTCAGTGAGCTCCAATGGCCGCTACCGCGGTGCATACCAAATGAGCAGGCCGCTTGCCGTAGGCGCAACATGGATGATGCAACCAGAAGTGAAGAAAGAGTTAGGTGAGCAAGCTGCAGCGGCAGTTGCGAAATTGCGCAAGGTGCCGACCCAAAAATGGAATCGCTACTGGCAAGATCGAGCTTTCTGGACTATCTGGCGCAATGGCCAAGGCCGAAGCCACTGGCCGCTACGAGGCTGCTAACTCTTTGGTGGTCCCACTGGAATCTGAGTCACCATTGGCTTCATAGTTTCAGCGAAAAAGTCATTGCCCTTGTCATCAACAACAACAAATGCAGGAAAGTTGACGACCTCAATTTTCCACACGGCTTCCATGCCAAGTTCTGGGAAATCAAGGACTTCAACTTTGGTGATGTTGTCTTGGGCAAGGCGGGCAGCGGGGCCACCTATTGAGCCCAAGTAGAAACCACCGTTTTCCTTGCAAGCATTTGTGACAGCCATACTGCGATTGCCCTTGGCGAGCATTACATGCGAGCCGCCTGCTTTCTGGAATGCATCAACGTAGCCATCCATGCGTCCTGCAGTTGTGGGGCCAAATGAACCCGATGCATAACCTTCTGGGGTTTTTGCTGGGCCGGCGTAATACACCGCATGGTTTTTGAAGTACTCAGGCATTGGCTCACCGCGATCAAGCATTGCTTTAATACGCGCATGCGCGAGATCTCGAGCAACAATCAACGAGCCAGTGAGGGAAACGCGGGTTTTCACAGGTAGCTTCGAAAGCTGTTCACGAATATTGCTCATTGGCTGGTTGAGATCAATAGCAACGACGTCATCATCAAGATGCTCATCGGAGACGTCTGGCAGGTAATGCGCAGGCTCGCGCTCTAGCTGCTCCAAGAACACGCCTTCGGCAGTGATCTTTGCTTTGGCTTGGCGATCAGCTGAACATGACACAGCGATTGCTACCGGCAACGATGCTCCATGGCGTGGCAAACGGATCACCCGTACGTCATGGCAGAAGTACTTGCCACCGAATTGCGCACCAATGCCGAACTCTTGGGTCATCTTCCAGATCTCTTGTTCCATTTCAAGATCGCGGAATGCGTGGCCATCAGCAGAGCCGTGCACGGGAAGTTCATCCAAGTAACGAGCACTTGCATACTTGGCCGTTTTCAAGGCGTACTCAGCGCTGGTACCACCGACAACAACCGCGAGGTGATAGGGCGGGCAAGCAGCCGTACCTAGGCTGCGCAAACTTTCATCGAGGAAGTTACGAAATGCTGTGGGGTTTAACAGGGCTGCAGTTTGTTGGTAGAGATAACTCTTATTTGCACTTCCACCTCCCTTAGCCATGAAGAGGAATTCGTATTCGGCTTCGTGACCCTCATGAGTATTTGCATACAACTCAATTTGAGCAGGCAGGTTCGTTCCTGTGTTGCGTTCTTCCCACATGGTGATGGGCGCCATTTGGGAGTAACGAAGATTCAGGTTTTGGTAGGCATCAAAGATTCCGCGGGAGAGATGTTCTTCATCCGAACCAGTGGTCCAGACGTACTGACCCTTTTTAGCGCTGATGATTGCGGTGCCGGTGTCTTGACACATTGGTAGTACACCGCCGGCGGCAATGTTGGCGTTCTTCAACAGGTCAAGTGCAACAAAGCGATCATTAGGGCTAGCTTCTGGATCTTCCAGGATCTTGGCTAATTGAGCGAGATGGCCTGGGCGCAAGAGATGTGAAATATCGCGAAGTGCTTCGTACGCCAAGGCGGTCAGCGCTGATGGCTCAACCTTCAAAATCGTGCGTCCGTCAACAACTGCCGTGCTGACACCCTCGGTGGTAATCAGACGGTAGGGAGTCTGGTCTGCGCCAAGGGGGAGCATTTCCTGATACTGAAAATCAACCATGTAGGCAGCGTAAGGCCCTTTGGGCAACTCGTTAAGCGGGTTGGGCTGTGAGCCACCACACGGCATATGGAGCCAAGGTGATGGTTGGTTCAGTGAGGTCAACTGTGGTGCCGGTAATGGCCTCACTTACAAGTGCGCCATTGAAAGGCCAAGCACTGTGGGTAGGAACTGTCTGAGATTGGGCTGACACGTTGTAGAGCTCAACTAGATCTCCGGCCGGATGGCGGCGACGGAAGGCAACGACGGCCGGATTGTCGGTAGCAAACACCACGGATGCAGTGGCCGCATGTAGGGATGCCAATGATTTGCGTGCCGAGATCAGTGCACTCATGCGGGCAAATACCTGCCCGGCCACTGTTGCCCGTGAGTCGCGTTGTGCGACTACGTCCCAGGGCATGTGGGGGCGATGCATCCAGCGGTTGTCGCCTACCTGAGCGGGATTGTGTAAATACCTTTGATCATTGAGTAATGCGATTTCGTCACCCATGTACAGCAGAGGTAACCCACCAAAGCCAAAAATCATTGAGTAACCACACATCAATCGACTCATGGCTAACTCAAGGGCTTGTGCATCATTACTCTCGATTGCAGATTCGATGCCAGCAAGGGAAGCAGCGCTTCCTGAAGTGCGACGATCTCCCGTGAGTGGATTGACTTGGAAGTGCGCGCCACGAGCAGGGCTATCTATGAGTTCGCCACCGTAGTAGCCGCTGACATATTGACGATGGTCGTAGCCACTGACACCGATAGCTGCTGCATCCATATCGTCAATCGCCCAACCGATGTCATCGTGGCATCGCAAGTACGTAGCCCAAGCGGTTGTGGTGGGAATTGGCGCAAAGCCCTGAAGTGCTTGCGCCATCAGGCGTCCGTCACCAGTTGCCAAGGTTGACCAGGCCTGCACCATGAGTGAGTTGTGGTAGGCGAGGTCAGAAACTTTTCCGGCATGTTCGCCAGTTCCGAGGTATGCAACGAGATCAGATGGGGCGACGATGGCTTCCGCTTTAAAGATCACGGATGGCGCGGCAATACGCATTGCTGCACGCAGACCTTGTACGAGTGCGTGAACTTCAGGTTGATTCTGTGAGTTGGTGCCTACACGCTTCCAGAGGAACGCAATTGCATCAAGACGGAAACAGTCGACGCCTTTATTGCCAAGGAAAGTCAAGATGTCCACGAATTCACAGAACACATCAGGGTTAGCCCAATTGAGATCCCACTGCCAAGAATGAAATGTGGTCCAGACCCAACGCTGTGATGGTTCATCCCACGTGAAGTTTCCGGGTGCCAAATCAGGAAACACTTCTGGAAGTGTGGCTTCGTACTGATCAGGAACTATGCGATCTGGATACATCAGGAAGTAATTACGGTACTTCTCTTCGCCGTTGCGAGCTTTGACAGCCCATTCATGTTGTTCGGCAACATGGTTGAGCACCAAATCCAAGGTCAAAGCGATGCCGTTGGCATGCAACGAGGTTGCAAGTGACTCGAGGTCATCAATAGTGCCGAGATCTGGACGTACTGACTTGTAGTCGGCAACTGCATAACCGCCGTCGTTTTCGCCGGTACGTGGGCGAAGGAGGGGCATGAGGTGTAAATAGGTGATGCCGAGCTCGTTGAGATAGTCGATCTTGGTCGCGATGCCGTTGAGATCGCCGGCGAAATGATCGGTGTAAGCCACGTATCCAACGGTTTGGGGCAGCTGGAACCAATCAGGCTGGAGCTGGCGACTCCTATCGCGCTCAACCAACGTTGGTGGACGGGCATTGATTGCGCGCGCAAGGACATCCATGACCGCAGGCCAGAGGATTTCAACGTCATAGACGCCAGCTAAGCCATCCCAAAGTTCTGGGGCATAACGATCAAAGCGAGCAAGGACATCAACAGATTGTGGAGATTTCTTCAGCGCAGCAGCCAATTGCTTTCGCCCGCGCTGATACGTGGGTGCTTGTTGCCTTCCACGAGGGAACTGCATGGATCGAATGTAAACGATTCCATCTCGATTCGGCTAGGGGAGGGCGCTCATTAGTCCAGGTCTGGCTTACCAGTTCCTGGGCTATGGAAATCGACCGCTGAGTATTGACCGAGCTTGGCTAGGCGGTGCTCGCTGGCCACCTCACGGATAGTGCCGCTCTTGCCACGCATCACGATTGAGTGAGTGGTTGGACCCTCTGGGCGGTAGCGAACGCCTCGAAGCAGTTCGCCGTCGGTGATGCCAGTGGCGCAGAAGAAGATGTTTTCGCCCTTGACCAGATCGTGGGTGTGCAGTACACGGTCCAGATCATGGCCAGCATCTAGGGCCTTGCGGCGCTCAGCCTCATCCTGTGGCCAGAGCTTTGCTTGAATGGCTCCACCCATGCAGACCATGGCGGCCGCGGCGATGATGCCTTCAGGAGTACCGCCGATGCCGGCGAGCAGATCTACGCCAGTGCCTGCGCGCGCGGCCATAATTGCGCCCGCGACATCGCCGTCAGAAATGAACTTAATGCGCGCGCCTGCATCGCGCACTTCTTGAACTAAATTCTTGTGACGTGGACGATCCAAGATGCACACCGTGAGGTCGGCGATGCTCTCACCCTTTGCTTTAGCCAGCTGCGCAAGGTTCCAACCAATAGGGGAGTTTATGTCAATGACGTCAGCACCTTCTGGGCCAACGACCAGCTTTTCCATGTAAAACACAGCACTTGGGTCGTACATTGCGCCACGTTCAGCAACGGCAATCACCGCGATAGCATTGGGCATACCCTTAGCGGCAAGTGTTGTTCCGTCGATTGGGTCAACAGCGACATCAGCTTCTGCGCCAGTGCCATCGCCAACACGTTCGCCGTTGAAAAGCATTGGTGCATCGTCTTTTTCACCTTCACCAATGACCACCACTCCGTTCATGCTGACGCTGCCAATGAGGGAGCGCATGGCATTCACTGCCGCGCCGTCAGCACCGTTCTTGTCACCGCGACCAACCCAGCGGGCAGCAGCCATGGCAGCTGCTTCAGTCACTCGAATCAGCTCTAGGGCCA
>WLOE01000095.1 GCA_009699465.1 Actinomycetota bacterium
AATGAATAGCCCAACCGGGGTTATGTATTCAAGTATGCCGAGCACCGTGAGCGGCACTCGAGTTGCTGATCCAGCAAATAACATCAATGGAATCGCCGTAACTGGACCAGCGAGCATGAGTAGACCGACCATATTGAGCTGACCTGAGAACAGTGAAGCATTGTGGTGAAGTCCCATAATGATCAAGATGGTGATGGCGATGGGAAGTAAAACGGTTGCTTCCACGGCGACACTTTCAACAGCCGGGAAATTTAGATGCTTCTTGATGTACCCGTAAATCGACCAAGAAATAGCCAAAATAATGGCGATCCAAGGCACGGTTCCGTAACTCAATGTGATCACCACAACCGCCAGTAACGCAACACCTACGGCAATCCATTGTGCGCGGCGTAATTTCTCTTTGAGGATGATTACCCCCAATGCGACCACTGCTAGGGGAGTGATGAAGTAGCCCAAGGACGATGCCAGCGCATTATTTGTGACGATCGAAAAGACGTATGTGCTCCAATTCGCGGCAAGGAAAACAGCTGCAATAGTGAGTAAAACCAGGCTTCGCTTATCCGTGAATGCAGTTCTGATGACGTACCACCGACGGGTCAAGGTGATTACGATGCAGAGGAAAACAAACGACCAGATGATGCGGTTCGCAATGATTTCAACGATCGAGACTTCGTTAATGGCCTCGAAGTAAAAGGGAAATAGGGCCCACAAGAGATATGCCGAGGAACCGAGCAGAATTCCTACTGCTCTTTGGGTCTTCGGCATTTGCCGAGTCTATTTACCCTTCACCCCATGAGTTCACGGCTGCGCGCGACCGGGGTTTGGCTGACACACGTGAATATTGTGCCTCGAGGTAGGGCCTCCCTGCCGCAAAGGCTTTGCGGTTGTCCCACAGGATGGGCGACTTCAGTACGCTGAGGAAATGCTGATCGGAACTGCCCCAATTGCCTATCGGGTAGCTACAGACCCTGGAATCCGCATTCTCGTCAGTGATTTGGCCTGTTGTGCCCTAGAAGCCGGTTCAGCAACGACCCAGAATCTCTTGGAACCTGAGAACCCTGGTCATGATGAACCGCGGATCACCGTGGTGCTTATTTCAGGCACTGTCACCCACCTTCTGGCTCCGGCAGTAGAGCAGCAGTGGAGCAAAGTTCCCGATCCAAAGATCGCAGTTGCCGTAGGCGCCTGCGCAAGTTCTGGCGGCCCATATTGGGACGCTACAACGGTGGTCAACGGCATTACTGACTTGATACCGGCAAGTGGCTTCATTGCTGGTTGTCCGCCAAGGCCTGATGTGATTGTGGACGGAGTGTGTTCATTGGTGGGTTCGTTATGACGATGTCGCCGATGCGCATTGATGCATCCCAATGGTCCGCTGAGTTCACAATATTTTCCCAAGCAGGAATGAATTGGTTCGACTTCTTAGCGGTGATTGACCGCGGTGATCAATCCGAGATCGTTGCTCGCGTTGTGAATACGCAAACGCAAGAAGCAGCTTTCGTCTCGACAGTTGTTCATGAGAGCATCGAGTCCTTATCCGCGATCTATCCAGGTGCGGCATGGTACGAAAGAGAAGCTCACGAAATGTTCGGCGTGACATTCATTGGACTGAAAGATTCGCGACCATTGCTGTTTCGCGAGATCCCTGAGATATCACCCATGCGCAAAGTCGTGACATCATGACATCGCGACGTTCCATTGGATTACTTGAAAGTGATTGCACTGCATGCCTTATTTGCGTGCGTGAATGCCCAAGCCAATGTATGGAAATTGAGCGTCATTCAGAACAGATTTCAGAAGGGCGACGCCCAAAGACTGTTCATGTGCTTGATGCTTTCAGCATTGACTTTGCCTTATGCATGTATTGCGGTTTGTGTATTGATGTGTGCCCAACTGATGCGCTGCAATGGAGTGACCAGGGCGGTCTTGCAGCGCACCAGCGCGAAGGCTTGGTCAGTGAAAGCGCTGACCTTGTGCGACGCGCGCACAAATAATTACTCTTAGCGGTAGTTCACAAACTGAGTTGCGAAATCAAGATCGGCATTTCGCACGAGCTCTTGAATCTCTTGGAGATCGTCGCGACTCTTACTTGAAATACGAAGTTCCTCACCGATGACCTGAGCCTTCACGCTTTTTGGCCCTTCATCTCGTATGAGTTTGCCAAGTTTTTTTGCCTGCTCTGAACTAATGCCGGCCTTGAACTCGCCATTGATTTTGTATTCCTTGCCAGAAGCGCGCGGATCTTGCGCTTCAAAGCACTTCAGGCTCATGCCGCGCTTGATGATCTTCTCCTTGAACACGTCAAGCGCAGCCTTTGCGCGCTCTTCGGTTCCTGAGGTGATCTCGACGCCGAGCTCGCCTTTCCACTCAATGGTGGTGTCGGTGTTCTTGAAATCGAAGCGTTGTGCCAATTCCTTGGCGGTCTGGTTCAGGGCGTTATCGGCTTCTTGCCGATCCACCTTGGACACAATGTCGAAACTGCTGTCAGCCATGAATCCTCCTTAACGGTGACCATTGTGCCTAAAAGGTGAGTTGCTAACGCGCGGTGCCGGGCCCAAGTGGGCGCGTGTATTGTTTCCTGCGCTGCCCGTGAGGGCAGTGGAGCAAGGCAGCTTGCCCGAGCGGCCAATGGGAGCGGACTGTAAATCCGCCGGTTTACGCCTTCGAAGGTTCGAATCCTTCAGCTGCCACGCGAAAGGCCCCGATCCGTAAAGGTCGGGGCCTTTATCTATTGGTCTGGGTTTGTTGGCAGACTCCGCCTATGGCCAAGTGGAGCATCGACATCACTCCATTGCGTACTTCCAAAGATTTCCGCAACTTGTTCACCAGCGGGATGATCACTTATTTGGGATCAATGATCACCTACGTAGCGATCCCATTCCAGGTTGCTCACCTCACTGGCTCCTTCGTTGCCGTGGGCGCCGTCGGTCTTGTTGAACTTGTTCCGTTGATCCTTTTTGGGCTGTATGGAGGCGCCCTCGCTGACACCTTGGATCGTCGAAGAATTGTGTTGTGGACCGAGCTTGCTGCAATTGTCTTGTTGGCAGTCCTGTGTCTGAACTCAATGATTCCTGAGCCACAGCTGTGGCTTATTTATGTCTTAGCATTTCTCTTGGCAGCTGAAAGTGGCCTGCAAAGTCCATCCCTGAATGCGATCATGCCTCGTGTTGTAAAGCATGATGAGCTCGCAGCCGCCGGTGCGTTGCGCATGGTTCGCTATAACGTCGGATCAATTGTTGGTCCTGCCGTAGGCGGTTTGATCATTGCTTTTGGCGGAGTGGGCCTTGCCTACGGCGTTGATCTTGCTTCGTATGTGGTCTCAGCTTTCTTCCTGTTCAAGTTGCGCAGCCTTGAACCAATCAGGGAAGTCACTGAACGCGCTGGAGTTGCGCACATTCTGGAAGGTATGAAGTACGCGTTAAGCCGCAAGGATTTACTCGGCACCTATATCGTCGACCTCATCGCGATGATCTTCGCCTTTCCAATCGCCCTGTATCCATTTCTTGCGCAACAGTTTGATGCACCCTGGGCTCTTGGAATGTTGTATGCAGCAACAGCTGTGGGCGCACTGTTCGTCACGTTGACAAGTGGCTGGACCTCACGCATGAAGAAGCACGGCCGATTTGTTGTGATCGCAGCAGCTCTTTGGGGTTTATGTATTGCGCTCGTGGGCATAGCGCCAAATATTTGGTGGGTGTTGATTTTCTTGATGCTTGCCGGTGCCGCAGACATAGTGAGTGGAATCTTCCGTGGATTGGTGTGGAATCAAACAATTCCTGATGGCGTTCGTGGGCGCATGGCAGGTATTGAGATGCTGAGCTATTCCGTTGGTCCACTCCTTGGCCAGGTGCGAAGTTCCACTGTTGCTTCACTCACATCACTGCGCTTTTCGTTTGCGAGCGGTGGACTGTTGTGCGTGGTCGGTGTTGGATTGGCCGCAGTGCTCACACCTGCATTATGGAATTACGACCTCGACACAAATGAGCATGCGCAGCGTGAACGAGATGTTCGTGATGAACTTGGTGAAATTTAAAGCACTCGAAGAGCGACTGAGGATTCGATGCGGTGTTTCCCGCTCGATTCAATATTCCAAGCACCAAGTCGGCCTAAAGGCTTGAAATCCCAAACATCAGTGCCATTGCTCTCGCCTAAGAGCGCAGTGTCTTCATCAATTCCAATGGTGTGTGCGTTCTTAGCAACGAGTGGCTTCAACGTGAAGTCAGGCATCCAATGGGAAAGACGGTCGAAGTGCGGAAGCACTCTGGTGTCAGGTAGGAGGCCAAGACCATTCACGCCGCCGCTGCGTGGGTGACGAAAGTCAGGCACGTATCCGCACATCGACATCGCTCCTGCACTGCAGCCGGCAAGCGAGGCGCCATTTCGCCATTCATTCACAATGGCATTCCACACACTCGTTTCGCGCAATGTGTTTGAAAGATACGAAGGATTACCACCGGAAAGATAAATAAGTCCGGCCCCTTCGATGAGATCTATCCAGCGTTGATCATTGGCATCATCACGATCACGAATATCAAGGATGACTTGTTCAACACCAAGGCGGGCCGCGGCTTTTGCGCCAAGATCATGCCAATGCGCAAGTGAAGTGTCACCTTCGGGTGCAGCAGCTGTCGCGATCTGCACATATTTTGCTGGACGTCTTTCCAGTAACCAAGCCTCGATGTCATGCATAACAGGCAGGTACTCACCGCTACCAACTAAAGCAATTCGCCCCGGATTCATGAGCAGACCTTATGCGTCTAAAGGGAAATGCACACCGGTGAGTGTTTCGCTGACATCCCAAAGCTCGCGCGCAGCCTGCATGTTATTGGCTGCAGGAGTTCGTTCGACAAGACTTGGCTTTCCCTTCCATTCCTTCCAGCCGTCCGGGCCGACATAGCTATTGCCCGCGAGGTTTGGTGCTGTTGCGGCCACCAAGATGGGAAGCACGCCTTGCTGTGCATCCTGACCGATGAGATTGCTGACTGTGTCAGAAATCTTTGCCCGAAAGGCTTTCTTTTGAAGGCGGGCACTGCCAGATGTCAGGTTGGTTGCTGAATAGCCAGGGTGAGCGACCATGGCTTTGGTTGAACTGCCGACCAGGTCGAGGCGTCGCTGGAGTTCGCTCGTGAAGAGCAAGTTAGCCAGCTTTGATTGGCCATATTGATTCCATGCCCCGTACTTTTTCTCGCCCATGAGGTCATCGAAGTTCATACCTTTGACCATCTTGTGGGCATTTGATGCCACGTTGACGATTCGAGAATTTGGCACTGCCATGATCGCGGGCATCAGCAGTGCGGTGAGGGCGAAGTGTCCAAGATGGTTGGTGGCGAGTTGAAGCTCAAAGCCATCAACGCTCACACGGCGTGGAATTGCCATGATGCCAGCGTTATTGATGAGTAGGTCCAGGCCCAGCGGGTGTTCTTGGCTCCAACGTTCGGCAAAGGCGTGAACGCTGGATAGGTCAGCCACATCGAGGTTGCTGACTTGCACAAACCTGCCCCCAGCCAAGGTAATCGCAGCACTAGCTGTGGCGCCTTTTGCTAGGTCCCGCACCGCTAGCGTGACGTGGGCACCGACGAGAGCCAGCGCCATGGCAGCTTCAAAACCCAAACCTGAATTTGAGCCCGTCACGATGACCCGGCGACCTTCTAATTGGGGTAAGTCTGAGGTGGTCCAATTCATAAGCACAGTGTGGTCCCTTTGAGGGGAATTGAACTGAATTCGGGTAATGGCGGATGCGATTTCTGCTGGCAGATGGTTCCGTGTACTCTTACGGGGCTTTAGCGCCCCCATAGCTCAGTCGGCAGAGCGTCTCCATGGTAAGGAGAAGGTCTACGGTTCAATTCCGTATGGGGGCTCGTAAGGCAGTAGTGACCTCACCGTCA
>WLOE01000096.1 GCA_009699465.1 Actinomycetota bacterium
CTTCGAAGAAGTCTGGGCCACTCGTTCACCTATCGGCTGGGATCTGGATGATCCTGAGCCAGCAGCGAAGGCCTGTATTGCATTGATGTCTGATTGGTTCCCCGCGACTACGGGTGAGATTGTGCACGTTGACGGCGGAGTCCATTCACAGGGCGCATAGTGATGACCCTTGGCTCATTGGTCCTTATGCGCCATGCCAAATCGGCGTATCCACTTGGTGTTCATGACCACGATCGTCCACTTAATGAGCGTGGTCAGCGCGATGCACGAGCCGCAGGGGTTTGGCTAGATCAGCATCGCCACATTTGGCGTGATCAGATTCCCAAGGTTTTGGTTTCGACTGCGTTACGGGCTCAGCAAACATGGGCGTTGGTAAATGAACACTTCGATGTGCCTCACCAAAATGAGTCCAAGATCTATGAAGCCACCATTTCAACGTTGATTGACCTTGTTGATCAGGATATTTCTTCGGGGCAAGATGTATTCATCGTCGGACACAATCCGGGCTTAGAACACCTCGCATTGTTTATCAGTCAAAAACACGTGACCCCAGAGCGCAATATCGCTGCAGAGAAATTCCCTACGAGTGGAATAGTTGTTGTTGAAATCTTGGATACTCATTGGTCGGACACAAGTGCGCGCCTCACCTCTTTTGTCGCTCCTCGAGGTTAGCTACCAAGCAATGGGGGAGCAGGAGTGGTTATTCCAGCCTGTTCATCAGCCTCTTCAATATCGTCGCGAGTTATGCCCAGGAGGTACAAAACTGAATCAAGATACGGCACACTCACAGCGGTATCAGCAGCAGCGCGTGCTGCAGCTTTGGCATTGAACGCGACACCCAATCCGGCAGCTTCGAGCATGTCGATGTCATTAGCACCATCTCCAATTGCGATGGTTCGACGCATCGGAATCCCAAATTCTTCTGCGAATTCTTCCAAGGCAAGGCGTTTACCGATGCGGTCGATAATTGGTCCTTCAACTTCACCAGTGAGAAAACCGTTGTCCACAGCAAGGCGATTCGCTCGCAAGCGATCAACACATAACTCTTGAGCCAGTGGCTCAATCACTTCAACGAAACCTCCTGATACCAAACACACTCGATATCCCAAGGTGTTGAGGGTCCGGCAGAGCGTTCGCGCACCGGGCGTCAACGAAATTTGTCCTCGCACCTTCGCTATGACGTCAACAGGAAGGCCTTTGAGAAGTGCGACCCGTTCACGAAGCGAAGCTGCAAAATCCAGTTCACCTGCCATGGCGCGTTCGGTGATGAGGGCAACTTCATCGAGCACTCCAGCCTCGGCAGCCAATAAATCGATCACTTCATTTTGAATAACTGTGGAGTCGACATCCATAACAACAAGGTGCTGCCCTCGTCTATCAAGGCCGGCATCTTGAACAGCGATATCAACGCCAGTCTCAGATGCAGCTGATGCAAGGGCACGTCGAAGGTTAGCTGCCGAGGCGCCTGAAACTTCAAAAAGCAAAGCGGTGACCGGATAGGTCGCAATTCGACGAATACGATCAACGTTTGCGCCATGAGTAGTCAATTCCTCGGCTACACGCTTAATCGCATCAGGGCGCAGTGGAGCACCAAGGAGAGTTATCTGAATGCGATGGCGTTTGGACGCACTTTGAGGAACGTGCGGATTGATACTGACATCCAACTTCAGTTCTGCCGCTAATGACGTTACGTCGCTGGTTGTTTGGCTAATGAGCGAAGAGTCGATATCGACCAGTGCCGTTAACACCAAACGGTCACGAACCACCAGTTGCTCGATATCAAGGACGATAGCCGAGGAGTCCAGCGCGGTAAACAAGCCCTTCGTCACACCTGGCCGATCGTGTCCGGACAGCGTTATGAGCAAGGTCTGGGTAGTCATGACAAGCCAACGCTAGCCGTTACCGGGCATTGAGTGTGGCTCCGGCTAAAGTCATGGCGTGCCTGAGGTCCTGAACTGTTCAAACATCGTCGTTCGTCGCGGCTCGCGACATCTGGTCGACCACGTCGACTGGGTGGTGAACGAGGGTGAGCGTTGGGTCATTCTGGGGCCAAACGGTGCAGGAAAGACCACCTTGATGCTGGTGTGCTCGGGCCGAATGTTTCCCACGTCGGGTCAGGTGCAGTTGCTGGGCCAGGAACTCGGGAAGACCGATATGGCGGATCTCAAGCCATTAATTGGCTGGGCAAGCAGCGCCATGATGAATGACATCCCACCCTCAGAACGAGTGGGAGATGTAGTGCTGACTGGCGCATATTCAGTTTCTGGACGGTGGCGTGAGCAATATGAAAGCACGGACGTCATTCGCGCAGCGTCATTAATGTATGCATGGGGCCTGAGCCATTTGGCACAAAGAACCTTTGGCACGTTGTCAGAAGGCGAACGGAAACGTACGTGTATTGCGCGTGCCTTGATGAGTAATCCTGAACTGCTCCTCCTCGACGAGCCCGGTGCAGGACTGGATCTAGGCGGACGCGAGGACCTTGTCACTCGAATGTCGCAACTTGCTCACGACACAGATGAGCCGACTCAAATACTCATCACCCATCATGTTGAAGAGATTCCAACCGGTTTCACACATGCATTGCTGATGCGCGATGGAAAAATCGTCACACAGGGTTTGATCGATGACGTCATTACAGGCCCATGGTTGACCGCTACTTTTGGCCTGCCCATCAGAGTGTCGCGGGTGGGGCAACGTTATTTGGCAATGCGTGATGAATAACGACCGAATACTCACTGTTCCCAATGGGCTGAGTGTTCTGCGGCTCTTAGGTGTACCGGTTTTTCTCTGGCTAGTTCTCGTTCCACAAGCCGATGGTTGGGCTTTTTTGGTGCTCGCAATCGCTGGTATCACTGATTGGCTAGATGGGGCACTTGCTCGCATGCTCAATCAACAAAGTCGGGTCGGTGCGTTACTGGATCCTGCGGCCGATCGTTTGTACATTGCCGCGACAATCATTGGGCTGGCAATCAGATCAATCATCCCTTGGTGGATTGTGATAGTCCTCGTTGCGCGTGACGTGGTGCTCCTAGGACTCATACCACTCTTGCGTAAGCACGGGATGCTGGTCCTTCCCGTCACGATGCTGGGAAAGGCTGCCACATTCTGCTTACTGTGGGGTTTCCCAACCCTGCTCTTGAGTACGTTTGACACCTGGTGGGGAACGTTGGCAGGGGCAGCTGGCTGGGCCTTCTCCCTGTGGGGAGTGTCGTTGTACTGGTGGGCTGGCGTGGATTACATCCGCACTGCTCGGGCCCTACCGGAATCGGGTCCTTCAGGTCACATGGCATAGTTGCGCTTCAGCACCCAGGAAAGGACGTTCATGAATCCGCAGGAACTTCGTTACACCGCTGAACATGAATGGGTTCGCGTTTCTGGGGAAATTGCTGAGGTAGGGATCACGGACTACGCCCAAGAAGCATTGGGGGATATCGTTTATGTGAGCCTGCCAGCAGTGGGGGAAACAGTGTCTGCCGGCGATGCTTGTGGCGAAGTCGAATCCACCAAGAGCGTCAGTGACCTCTATGCCCCGTGCACAGGCGTCGTGACCGAGATTAACGATTCCTTAGATATCAGCCCCCAGATCATTAATGAGGCCCCTTACCAAGATGGGTGGCTCTTTAGGGTGAGACTGACAGATCCAAGCCAAACCGCTGATCTCCTGAGCGCTGAGCAGTATGAGGACCAAACGCGCGCCTAGGCGCATGATGATGTCAGCACCGGGTAGATTGCGGGCATGCGCAACTGTCCGTCATGTGGGAAATCTGTGCCTCGTGAGGCGCATTTCTGCCCGGAGTGCGGCGTAAGTCTTGACGTAAACCTCGAGTACACAGGCGCAATAACTTCCGTAATTCCGCTGAGCGCCACGGCCACGAGCGGGTCGATAGCTGCAGTCGGGGCCCAAAAGCAGCCAGGTATTCGTTCTGGTTCAGCCATGTTGGTTGTTCACCGTGGCCCAGGTGAGGGAACGGAATACCCGCTGGATGCCACAAAAGACATCGTCACCATCGGCCGCGCTCCAGAAGCTGACCTATTTTTTGATGATGTCACTGTGAGTCGCAGACATGCTGAAATCCGTCGTGGTGCGCAAGGCTGGAGTATTCGTGACGTAGGCAGCCTGAATGGCACATACGTCAACCGTAAACGTGTGGATGATCGTCGCCTAGCTGGCGGTGATGAACTTCAGATTGGTCGCTTCCGTTTTGTCTTCCTCGTTGGATCTGATTCATGAGTCAGGCCCCAAGGTCGATGAACGGCACGATAAGTATCGGGGAAGTTCTTTCGCTACTCAAACGTGAATTTCCCGATGTATCAATCAGTAAAATTCGGTTTTTGGAAACAGAAGGCTTGGTCACACCCGAACGCACCGCATCCGGTTACCGAAGATTTTCTGAACACGATGTGAGCCAACTGCGTGCTGTGCTGACGTTACAAAGAGATCAATACTTACCGTTGAAGGTAATCCGCGAACATCTGGATGCTGAAACGCAAGAAGCACCAGTTGTTGTTGCTGGCTCAGGTTTACGTGCTGATGATTTTCGGGCGGGCGCAGGCCGTGTTCGTTTGACCCGCACCGAGTTGGCCGAGCATGTTGAACTTCCTGAAGCCACGGTCGCACAACTTGAGTCTTATGGTCTTATTGCAGTTACTGCAGGTGGACACTACGACGAAGACGCAGTTGCAGTTGCCACCGTGGTTGCCCGCCTTTCTCAGTTCGGCGTGGAACCTCGACATCTCAGAGCTTTTCGCGTGACCGCTGATCGTGACAGCGGTTTAGTGGAACAGATTGCAACTCCATACACCAAACCGCGCGATCGTGAGGCTGCTGTTCGAGCTCAGGAGACTATTCGCGAGCTTGCCTCGCTCTTCGTTCAGCTCCACGCGGCTCTGCTTCGCGCTGAACTTGTTCGCGGAGGCAAGGTCTAGGCCGTAGGCTGGTCGCGTGCATGAACTTGAATTCATTGGGGTGCGCATGGAGATGCCCGCCAACACTCCAATCATGTTGCTCAAGGAAGTCGAAGGCGAGCGCGTTATCCCCATTTGGATAGGTGCCGTCGAAGCCACAGCAATCGCGTATGCGACTCAAAGTGTGTTGCCGCCTCGGCCGATGACCCACGATCTCATCGCGAATCTCTTCACGGCATTTGGGGTTCGGCTCGTAGAAGTCCGGATCAGCGATCTCGTCGATGGAACGTTTCACGCCCTCTTGGTCTTCGATAATGAGGTTCAGGTCAGTGCTCGTCCGTCTGATGCAGTAGCCATCGCCCTGAGACTTGAGGTTCCCATTACTGCCACCGCGCAAGTTCTCGCAGAAGCAGGTTTCCAGATGCAAGAAGATGACGACATCGATGACGATCAAGTCGAGAAATTTCGCGCCTTTCTCGACGAGATTTCACCTGAGGATTTCCAATAAGGAACCCTCATCTGGAGGTTCAGACTTTGGTCTGCAACACACCGTGTGTTGCGTTGACCGAGATACCCTCGAGTTCGTAACGTCTGTCTAGCCCACTTCCCCCAGTGGTGCCAATGCGCACAGGAGGCAGCACGTGAACGTCGATCAACCAAAGGTTGACCCGCAAGGATCACTGTTTGATGACGCAGATCTGCGTCCATTGCCTCAAGACATTGGCTACCGCGGGCCAGTGGCGTGTGCCGCCGCGGGTATCACGTATCGCCAGCTTGATTACTGGGCACGTACAGATTTGGTTTCTCCAACAGTTCGCGGTGCCCATGGATCTGGCACGCAACGCCTTTATAGTTTTCGGGATATTTTGGTGCTGCGGATCGTGAAGCGCCTCATTGATACCGGAGTCTCGTTGCCAAATATTCGGGCCGCAGTTGATCACCTGGC
>WLOE01000097.1 GCA_009699465.1 Actinomycetota bacterium
AATGTGCGTTTACCTGTGTCGATCTCTTGCTCGATCCGAGCCAAATAAAGCGAACGAGTTTTCCCGCGTTGCACAATCAGTGCTGCGCGAGTGCCATCCCGCGATGGCACCGCTTTCACCACTATCGCGCCCGCGCCAAGCCCATTCGTACGAATTGATTTCAGCGGGCCGGGAGCATCCCAAACCTGAAGCTCGCCGTTCACATCACGCATCCACAAACCACCCAATGGGTCAAATTCGATCCACTGCATTGCTTGCGAAATTGGTAATTGCGACCACGAAGGATTGACATCGAGCGGTGTGCTCCACACGCGCCCAAGCACGTCTAGACCCGCAAGCATTCCTGAACTCTTATTCGTCACCACTTGAGTAAGTGCTGAATTAGCTACCGTCGGAAGTCCAGCCAGCCGCTCAGTACCAACGCGAGTCAACTGAAAAATACCGGTCCAATTCGCAACGATTGCCTGTGTTCCTTGAGCGAGCCCCGATGGATCGATTTCTGGCCACAGATCACGCGGAATTGGATTCGGGACTCCTTGTATCGCTAACAACTGCCCGCCGGAAGTGATGCTGACTGCCCGAACTTCTGGCACCTGTCGCAGAGTCCACACAATTTGTTGTGCCATCTCGCGGCGAACACCATCGTTAGCGAAAGCGGCATCGGCTGTGAGATCAACAATGGCAACACCATTTTCGATCGGCACGCGGTCGAAATTCAGGCCAACCCCAAAAGGAAACGCGTCTTTCACCGCTGGAGCCAACCACTCACTAGGCCCCGCCAGGAGCGCCTGCATCAGACCAGCAGCTAGCCCATCGCCGGGAACGGGGATCATTCGGGCATCTGGAACAAGTGTGCTGAGCTGAGGATTGAAGTAATACACAGCCAGGTTGCGATATGCACGTTGCACGTCAACGGTTGAGAGTTCTAGGCCTTGCGGGAGTTCCGAAATTCTCCACTCACTGTTCTCTCGGACAAGGGTGAATACTTCATTTAATGTCGTATCGACTTGGCTAATCGCATAGTTACCACTTTTTGAGATTTCGCCTTCGAGTTGTGCAACAAAGGAAACCTTCGTCCCTGAAAACGTCAGTTCAGGTGTGCCTTTAAAAACCTTCACTCCCGATTTTGGTTCCCAACGCGCCGCCGCCTCTGACGTGAGATACATCCGAGCAACTGCATGATCAGACTCTGATGCAGCGGATGCGTCCAGGAATCCTTGAACTAACTGCGTCGCTGTCATGTTTCTACGCGGAGCCTGCGGGATCACTCGAATGAACTGATCATCCGAATTCGCGCCGCCAACATTACCTTGCTGCACCGAACTGGAGGTTGGAACCTGGGCTGTCAATGACCAAGGAAGCATGCCGCAGCCAGAAAGTAAGAGTGAACTTGCAAGAGCACCAAAGATAAGGATTTTCTTCTGCATCATGCACCAGCCTTGGGGCCAAAACGGAAAGCATCAGCTGGCGGCAAGCGCACTTCATCAAGATGGACACCAGTGGTGGTGGTCGCGCTCACTGTCTCGTCATCTTCAAAGCCTGCGGGGATCAGTGGCAGTGGCGAATGCGAGAGCATCTCATCGCGTACCAATGGAATGGTGAGCCGGAAACAACATCCTTGGCCCGGTTGTCCCCATGCTTCAAGCCAACCGCCGTGAAGTCGAGCATCCTCAAATGCAATTGATAGACCAAGTCCGGTTCCGCCGGTGGTGCGCGCCCGCGCAGCATCTGCACGCCAGAACCGGTTAAACACCAACGTCGCCTCACCCGGCCGCAGTCCCACGCCCTGGTCACGTACGGTGATTGCTGCAGCATGTTCATCAACCGCGATGGATACCTCGATGCTCTTGCCCTCACCATGCTCAATTGCATTTTCTAAGAGGTTTCGAACTACGCGATAGATACGGCGACGGTCACCAGACATCGAAGTCGAATCAGACTTGACCAACAATTCAACTGGAGTTCCAGCCCGAAGTGCCATTGGTTCTGCAATTTCAATCGCGCGCGTAATGAGATCTTCTAGTTCAAAGTTTTCGATTTCCAGAACAGCTACACCAGCATCAAAGCGCGAAATTTCGAGAAGGTCATTGAGCATTTCCTCAAAGCGATCCAACTGCGTCTGCAAGAGTTCAGCAGCACGGGCAGTAGTTGGATCAAAACGTTCACGATTTTCAAACATGAGGTCAGCTGCCATGCGAATGGTGGTCAGTGGTGTGCGCAGTTCATGTGATACGTCGGAAACAAAGCGTTGTTGCACTCGTGAAAGTTCTTCCAGCTGACCAATCTGTAGTTGCAGGCTTGCCGCCATGTCATTGAATGTTGTTGCAAGCTGCGCAAGATCATCCTCACCTCGCACCGGCATGCGTTCAGACAGATGCCCCTCGGCTAACAAGGTCGCTGTATGTGCTGCCCTTCGAACGGGATTCACCACCACACGTGTCACGATGCGAGCAATGATCGTTAACAACAGCAGCAGTAAGGCGCCAGTAACCAACACCGATGACCGAACAAGATCGAGAGTTTGCTGCTCTTGGGTCAATGGAAAGAGGTAAAAGAGGTCGTATTCACCCAACGATGGAATTCGAAGCGGGGAACCAACGATCAAGCCAGGAACGGTGGTTCCATCGATGTAGTTAATTGGAGCGTATGCCCAGGATTGGGAGCGAGTCTGAGCCAAGGTCAGGCGAAGGTCAGGGTCAATACTTGAAGTCGAAACAAGGTTTGTGCCTCGTTCAGGAAGTAACTGACCCGGCGTTGCAGCAAGCAACAACACATCGAACTGTGCTGGCGATCCGCTCCGTGAGGCCAAATTCGCCACCACTGCATCAACCAGACGCGCTGGTGACGGTGCGGTGGGTGCCGCGTCGGCAGCCTCCACCACCCGCTGCGCCTCAATGTGACCTGCTGATGCTTCTGACACCGACGACTGCTCTTTGGTGTTCATCAGGCCTGTTGAAACCTTGCTTAACAATGAGAATCCAAGAACCGTCAACACCACAACTGAAGCAGCAAATGTGAACGCAGTGATGCGCAAAAGTAAAGACTTACGCCAACGACTTCTCAACCAAAGAAATGGCGGTGCAGCCCATTGCAAATGGCTCGTGACGCGGTGCCACATGTGAAAATTCGTGATCAAGCCGGTCCTGCTTTGTAACCGATGCCACGAATCGTGAGTACATACACCGGATTTTCCGGATCATGCTCAACCTTGGAACGAAGGCGTTGGACGTGAACATTGACTAAACGTGTGTCAGCGGCGTTTTGGTAACCCCACACATCATGAAGTAACTCTTGACGAGTAAACACCTGATCAGGTTTACGGGCAATGCACGCGAGCAAATCAAATTCAAGCGGTGTCAACGACAACATTTGGCCAGCACGCGTGACCTTGTGTGCCTTCACATCGATGACCAAATCACCGATCGCTAGTTCAACGGCGGGAACAACTTCAACCTGACGGACACGAACGCGTAACCGCGCGACCAACTCTTTGGGTTTGAAGGGTTTCACGATGTAATCGTCAGCACCCGATTCCAAACCTTCAACAACTTCCGCGGTATCACTTCGCGCGGTAAGCATGACAATCGGAACGCCAGATTCCTTGCGGATCGCTCGGCAAATTTCAATGCCATTCATTCCAGGCAACATGACGTCTAGCAACACCACATCGGGTTGCACGGCATGGAAGGCGTCCATCGCCTTAGCACCATTACCGCAGAATGACGGAGTGAAGCCCTCTTGGCGCAATACGATGCCCAACATCTCAGCTAGCGCTGGGTCGTCATCGACGACAAGCACTTTGCCAAGCGAGACATGCTCTGCTGGAGGGTTCATGTCTCCATCGTGCCACCTGACCTCGCGCAAGCCCAGATCTAGGGGCGGGCTGCTCCCGAATCGTTACGAATGACCCCAAAACTCCCCCAACCCACCTCTTCAGCGGCTAGCCTGCCGAAATCCACGAGGAAGGCTAGTGAGTCGGATGGCAGCTAAACGAGATCGAAAAGCAGCATCGAGAAAACAACGCAGTCAGATTCGGCGCCGGATCACGTTTGTTGTGCTCACTGTTCTTCCACTCATCATTGGGCTGACCTGGTTCAACCTGTCGAACAAAAACATTGATGAGATTCAGGGCTATGAAACCCAAAATCTGCTTCGAAAAGAAGTTGAGGCCAATCGGGATGCGTTGCGCTTTCAGCTAAGGGCTGCCTCAGAGAACTACATCCAAGATGCTGGTCAGCCCCTCCAAGCCTCGCTGGATAATTTAAACCCTGGTTTCACCGAAGCCTTATCCAAGGTCACCACCAAGCACGCTGCAGCCATTGATGAAATGCAAGCCGCTCTCGTGACCTATACGAAAGCGGCCCAGAAGGCTGTTGATGCAGCACTAGCGCAGCCAAAGAGTGGCGCTGCTGTGACCGCTGTTTTGAACTCCAAGGAATACAAAAACGCCGACACGGATTTCGGCAATGCAATCGCCGCGGCCAACCTCGGTGGTGGCCTATCGATGAAGAAGGCCAACGACAACTGGAAGGTGTTAGTTGTCGCTGAACTTGCCATCACGATCTTGATCACGATTTTGATTGGCACCTTCTCGCTGATGACTGAGCGGGCAATTAGCCGCGCCAACGCGAGTGAACTTGCACGCAGACAAGATCGCAATAACCTCGACACTGAGCCGTTTTCGCAAATTGCTGCATCAATGGCTGATGGAGTCATGATCCTGTCAAAAGACAACACGATCATGATGGCAAACCCAGCAGCTCAAGCGATGCTGGGCATGGAAGCGCGCATTGGTTCGACTTTCGATTCAAGTCAAGACATCGCAGGTAAGTCCATGATGACCTCTGCGGGCAAGGCCGGGGGCCAGAACGTCACCATCGTGACGATCAAAGCCCTGTAACCCACGCACCTTGAGTCCTCTTTGACTCACGGCCTAGAGAACTACTAAAAAGATCGCACACCCAAAATCGGGTGCGCGATCCTCAAGTGAAATCGATTAGGCGTTGACAACCCACTTTGATAAACCAAGGCTGTAGATCAATGCACGGTTGCATACTGCGCCACCCTTGCCGCCGTTCATCCACTGTGCCCAGGATTCGCCCCAGCCGCCGCTTGCAACGCCAGCCCAGTTCAAGGTTGCAACAGCTGCGTCAGCACATGTGCCAGTTGCAGGCTTACCGAACTGTTGGAACACAGGTGCTGGCCCTGTTGCGACCGATGAACTGGATGAAGAACCACCACCGCCCGCTGAAATTGTCACGTTGATCGACGCAGAGCTGGAGCCATTGCAAGCACTTGTTGATGTGACAGAAAGAGCACCACTTGTGGAACCGTAACTAATCACTGCGCTGGGCCCGCCTTGTGCGATAGTGAGACTGCCACTCACAAGCGTGAAACCGGCTGGCAAAGTCCAGGTCACAGAAGTAGCACCGGATGTGTTGGGGTTGCTGATCGTAAGTTGGTCACCCGCGGAACCAGTAAAGGCTGGACCTGCCTGATTAGCGAACGACCATGACGCTCCCTGGGGGTCAGCCTGCGTCGAGGGCAATGAACCGGCGGCGTGAGGTGAGGTTGATGAGCAGTCGCCCGGTCGCGGCCTTGTCACCCCTGCCACGCGCGCACCAATGTGGATAAGGTGCAGCGAACTTCTCCAACGTGCGGAATGATTGTTAGTCCCCACCTTTCAATTTATTCGGAGGCAATTATGAAAGTTCGCACCCTCTCCCTGCTTGCTGGATGCGCGAGTCTGGGAATGGTTCTCACCGCATGCTCCTCGTCAAGTGAGCCTGCTTCGTCAGGCACGACTCTCGACAAGG
>WLOE01000098.1 GCA_009699465.1 Actinomycetota bacterium
CAATCAAGCTAGTGGCATAACGATCATTTTGCTCAATATCAGATGGCAGTGGATCAACCGACAACTCTTTGATCATTCGACGCACATCATCATCTGCTGCTTGATCAAGAACGGCATCGATCCACGCCAGTCCATCAATCTCTAGGCGCGGTGAGCCCGCAGCGACAATCGCTTCATGCACTTCACGTGCCTTTGGATGCGTGAAAGCAGTTTCTTCAAGCGATGGGTACCACTCGACAACAGCACTTGGCAGTTGCAGCGCGCACTTCAACGCTTCTCGCTCAATAGTGAACGCTGGGCCGTCGCTCACAGGCACAGGGACACTTGGGCGCACAGGTACTTGATCTGTTGGCTGGCTCTCTGCGGCTGGTGCTGAGCGCTGCGCTGGCTTTGGTGACGCGGATTGGCGTTGGCCCACAACGTTTTGTACAGCAGAGACTTCTAGGCCTAACCAGCCGGCGAGCAGGCGGGTGTATTCAGGCCGCAACGCAGCATCTTTAATCTTCGCCACAATCGGGCCAGCCTCGCGCAACGCTGCAACTCGGCCTTCAGCGCTATTGAGATCGTGTGCAGCAAGTATTGATTTGATAGCAAATTGAAATAGCGGTACCCGACGATTGACAAGCGCAACCACCGCTTCGTCACCTTGAGCTAATCGCAGATCACAAGGATCCATGCCGCTTGGTTCAACAGCAACGAACGTATTGGCAACGAAGCGTTGATCTTCATCGAAGGCGCGCAAGGCGGCCTTTTGACCAGCTGCATCACCATCAAAGGTGAATACCACTTCACCGCGCATTTGATCGTCGTCCATTAACAAGCGGCGAAGCACCTTGATGTGTTCGGTACCAAAGGCCGTGCCACAGGTAGCAACAGCGGTGGTGATGCCAGCAAGATGACAGGCCATTACATCGGTGTAACCCTCAACGATCACTGCTTGTTGCTGCTTTGACACTTCCTTACGCGCCATGTCGAGCCCGTACAACACCTGGCTCTTCTTGTAGATCGGCGTTTCTGGTGTGTTGAGATATTTCGGGCCTTCGTCATCGTCATACAACTTACGGGCACCAAAGCCGACTACGTCACCACTGAGTTCTTTGATCGGCCACACCAACCGACCGCGGAATCGGTCGTAGACCCCGCGATTGCCCTGACTCATTAATCCGGCGGTGAGTAACTCTTGATCATTGAAACCGGCCTTGCGCAAGTGGTTGAGCAGGGCGTCCCACGATTTTGGCGCATAGCCCACGCCGAATAACTTCGCGGCTTCTGAATCAAAGCCGCGTTCAGTTAAAAACTTGCGCCCAATTTCGGCTTCAGGTGTTGCAAGTTGCTCGCGGAAATAGGCAGCAGCCTGCTTGTGCGCATCAACCAATCGGGTGCGCTGTCCTTGCTGGCGATTGACCGCCGAGCCACCTTCAACATAGCGAAGTTCAATACCAGTTTTAGTCGCGAGCTTTTCCACTGATTCAGCAAAGCTGAGGTGGTCAATTTTCTGCAGGAAGCCAAGAACATCGCCGCCTTCACCACAGCCGAAGCAGTACCACATGCCTCTACTTGGAGTGACGTGAAAACTTGGGGATCTCTCGTCGTGAAAAGGACACAAACCCTTCAAAGATCCGCCACCAGCAGACTTCAGCGTGACGTATTCACGAACGACGTCGTCAATGCGGGCACGTTCACGGACGAGCGCAATGTCTTCGTCTCGGATCCGGCCTGCCATGACCTCATTCTAGGTGCGTGGGCTGACCCCGTTTAGCGGATCAATCGGTCTCGCCAGCGCAGGATGCTGACGTCGGTCAAGCTGGCTACCTGATCGATGATCACCCTCATGCGCTCAGCGTCGCTTTGGGCGGCGTCATAGGTCTCCCGGAGCCATGGCTCAAGGCTTCGGCCATCTTCAAGTCGAAGGGCGTGCACGACCTCAGCCACGATCTGACGCTGCAGATCTTGCTCTTTTTCAATACCTGGCCGGCGCATCACGAAGAACACCGCGATCGCCTTCATCACGGCAACTTCGTCGCGCACTTCATCGGGAACGATCAGGTTTGCGGCATAGCGCGTGAGCGGCTTATCGCCATACGCAATACGGGTGGCAACTTGAGTGCTGACACAGAATCTGGAGATCAAGTAACTCGTTGCATGTTTGAGGGCTGCTTGAGATCTCATCGAGCCGTCGAACTGCTGCGGCCAGTACTCCAAGCCCAAGAGTCGATCAAGTGCCTCATCAAGTGCATGCGGATCACGATGAGGATCAAAACGTTCTCGCGCAGTTTCAACGAGATGCTTCTTATTAGCTGGGTCGCGAAGTTGTTCAAGTTTGACCAGCCCTGCATGTATTGCATCTTCAACATCGTGAATTGAATACGCCACATCGTCCGACCAATTCATCACTTGTTCTTCAATGCACTGCTCACCTAAAGGCGAACCTTCACGGAACCAATGAAACACAGCTGCATCATCAGCGTAGAAACCGAACTTGGGATTACCTGGCTGCCGAGACCACGGATATTTGCACGTCGCATCAAGGGTTGCGCGCGTGAGATTGAGACCAGCACTCGTACCGTGTGCATCAACAACTTTGGCTTCAAGTCTGGAAACAATGCGAAGTGTTTGCGCGTTTCCTTCAAAGCCACCGATCTCATCAGCTAAGCGATCAAGTTCGATCTCCCCGTTGTGACCAAACGGTGGATGACCAAGATCGTGTGCCAGACCTGCCACTTCGACGATGTCTGGATTACAACCCAGCCCTTCGCCCATCTCGCGGGCAATTTGGGCAACCTCAAGGGTGTGCGTTAAACGCGTGCGCGGAAAATCATTCATGCCCGACGTCATCACCTGTGTTTTTGCAGCCAACCGGCGCAATCCCGCTGAGTGCAACACCCGAGCCCGATCGCGAGCAAAGGGGCTTCGCACGGATTCCTTCATCGGCTCAGCAACAAATCGCTCGCTAGCAGCGTTGTCGTAGCCCCAAGGAGTGCTCATTGTTCAGACTCTATTACTGCTGGCTGACGTACTCCTTGGGCTGGATCCACCTATCTGCCCTGGGTTGACGTGTCCAACTCCGCATTCCTTGCGTCGGTGTGCCCTCCCCTAATCACGCCACGAAGATGTGAACATGGGCGGATGAGTGCACCCTCGGCGGATTCTTCAGGCCAAAAGCGCACTTTCAACCAATCGAAATCCCCGCGGGGATGGCTCACCGCCGTCATCACCCTGGGAATCGTGGTGGTTTTGCTCATTCCCATCGGTGCCGCGATGCAGATTGTGCTCACTGCTCAATTTGATGACCGAACTCAAACACAAGCGATCGTGCTGATGGATCCAAGTCGGTTCTGGGGTGATGATGGCGATGTGTTGCAGTCTCGGATCGATCATGCAGCCGCGCTCTACCAGGCCAACGTTGCACCGGTGATCATCTTGACTGGCCGAGATCACGTGACGGGAATTGAACGTAAGCTTCTAAGAGCCAAAGGGGTCCCGGACCGCGATATCGTAAATTTCACGACTGGCGTGGACACCTTGGGTTCACTTCAAATGATTGCCGCAGTGATGAGCGACCTCCATTGGGATTCAGCAACGATCGTCACTGATCCACCAAATGCAGCTCGCGCTTCAGCGATCGCCAGTGGGTTCGGAATCGACGCACATGTTTCGCCAGCAAAATCTGGACCAGGAACTGCAATGACCAGCGACTATGTAGGCCGCGAAACCGCTGCACTGTTGCGTTATTACTTACTGACTCGCTGGACCCAACCGCAGTTGATTCACACTACGTCGAATTAGCTACGCGAATTAACCGCCGCTGACCGAAAGTTCGGCATGACGAAGCAGCGACAATGCTTTCTCGTCAAGATCTTGGGTATTCAGCCAGCCATCGGGAAGGGATGGACGGCGCCCACCTGATGTACGCCCACGCGGACCCGCGCCAACTTCAACATTAAAGGTTTGATTCGCATCAATTTGGGCGATCAACTCATCAAGCTGATCAAGGTCTTCGACATTACCCATCGCTAAACGAATCCCCTGCTTCACGCTGAAACCCTTGAGATACCAGGCCATATGCTTGCGGATATCTCGGATGCCCTTGTATTGGCCATAGTCCTCACATAACAAAGTTGCATGACGCTTCAACAAGGTGAGTACTTCAGCAAAGTTAGGGTCACGTGGAATCGGTTCGTTTGTGAAAGCGGCCGCGAGTTGTCCAAAGAGCCAAGGCCGCCCAAGGCAACCGCGACCAACAACAACGCCATCTGCGCCGGTTTGTTCCATCATGGTCAACGCATCTTGCGCCGTCCAAATATCACCATTGCCCAGCACTGGAGTGTTCAGCGGGGCCAGGTGATCCTTCAACCGAGCAATCGCTTCCCAGTCAGCTTTACCTGCATACATCTGCTCAGCCGTTCGCGCATGTAACGCAACCCAAGTCGCACCTTCTTGCGCCGCTGCTAGTCCAGCCTCCAAGTAGGTGAGGTGATCATCATCAATGCCTTTGCGCATTTTGACAGTGACCGGAACTTTTCCATCTGCAGCGTCAACTGCAGCCTTGACAATTGACCGGAACAAATCACGCTTCCACGGCAACGCGCTGCCGCCCCCCTTGCGGGTAACTTTAGGAACCGGGCACCCAAAATTCATATCAATGTGATCGGCGCGATCTTCTTCAATCAAGATGCGCACGGCGGCCGCCATCACCTTGGGATCCACTCCGTAGAGCTGCACTGACCGAGGCTTTTCATCTTCGGTGAAGGTGACCATGTCGATGGTCTCGGAATTGCGTTCAACAAGTGCTCGCGACGTAACCATTTCGGAGACGTATAAACCCGCTCCGGCCTCACGGCACAACTTGCGAAATGCGCGGTTAGTGATCCCAGCCATAGGGGCAAGAACAACCGGGACACTCAGGTCATCCATGGAAAGCACAGGGAGAGTCTGCCAGTGCGCCAAACTAAGACCAATTCCGATGGAGGGTAAGTCATGGCCGAAATGGCAACCGTATTGATCGGCAAGCGGCGTTGGGTAGCTTTGTGCTTCCTGGCTCTAGGCGTTTCCATGATCATTTTGGATGCGACGGTGGTCAATGTTGCGATTCCTACGATGGTGCGTGACCTTGGTCTTTCCACCAATGATGCCGAATGGATCAGCGCGGCTTACTCCCTCACCTTCGCTGCCCTACTGATTCTTTTCGGTCGCCTGAGTGACCGCTTTGGTCGTCGCTTGATCTTCATGACCGGTGTGATCGTGTTCGTCATCGCCAGCGCCTTTGTTGCCCTTGGTATGAATGCAACTGAAATTATTGGCGCGCGCGCACTTCAGGGCGTCGGCGCGGCCATGATCCTGCCAAGCTCGCTTTCGATCATTAACGCGGTCTTTATCGGTAAGTCGCGCGCAGTTGCTTTCGCAGTGTGGGGTGGCACTATCGGCGGCATGGCAGCTCTTGGGCCTGTTGTGGGCGGATGGCTCACTACCTACGCCACTTGGAACTGGGCATTCCTGATCAATGTGCCTATCGGCATCATCGTGCTCATTGGCGTGTTGATGAGTGTTCCTGAGACAAAAGATTTGTTCGCGCGTAAGGGCTTTGACCTCGAAGGTACGTTACTGATCACTCTTGGACTTGCCGGCATCGTGTTCGCAATGATTGAAGGTCAGCGTTACGGCTGGG
>WLOE01000099.1 GCA_009699465.1 Actinomycetota bacterium
CGTCAGGCTCACCAGCAAAACAATACCAAGCGGATAGGTATGGAATGAAATCCATTTCTTTACCTAGGCTTTGCCGTTTGCGGATTGGATCCGAAACTGGGCTCGACAGACTTAAGCCATGAGCACGCCACCGGCAGGGAAAGCCCGGCTATTACCCGTGGATTCCTCGGGGATCGCACGAGACCTGCGTTCACGAGCAGCCCATGAGGCGCACTTTGGGTCCCTTCCCCTGATCCAAGGCCCTCGTATTGGTAAACCGGGCCCGTTGGTCCATGAGATTGAAAAGTCCGGGTTACGCGGTCGAGGGGGCGGATGGTTTCCCACAGCCCGCAAGATTCATGCGGTCGTGGAAAGCGCGGGAGCTCGCCGAGCTTGGTCAGCTGGCCGCAAGCCAGTTGTCATTGCCAACGCCATGGAAGGCGAACCGGCATCGAGCAAAGATGCGGTACTGCTTGGCCACAGCCCCCATTTAGTGCTTGATGGAATTGCCGCGCTGTCGGCAACCATCGGTGCAACGAATGCATACATCGCTGTTCACCGCGGTTCACCCGTCATTGATGTTGTCGTGCGCGCACTTGCAGAACGCAACGACCAAATCACCATTGCGCTCGTCACTCCTCCTGCACGATATGTGTCCAGCGAAGAAAGTGCACTCGCACATTGGATTGGCGATGGCATGGGAACCCCAGTGTTTGGCAAGCGCCCATTTGAACGCGGTGTCGATGATCGACCTACACAAGTGCAGAATGCTGAAACCATGGCGCACATTGGTTTGATCGCACGTTACGGCGGCGAATGGTTTGCATCAGTTGGTGAAACATCAGCACCGGGAACCTGTTTGGTTTCCGTTGGCGGGGCGGTCAACACGCCAGGTGTGATTGAAGTGGAAGTGGGAACACCGGTTACCGAAATCATCAAGCGCTGCAACGGTTTATCGACGGAGGTCTCTGGCTTCCTGACTGGTGGATACGGCGGCGGTTGGGCCGGGTATGACGCACTGATGAATGCATCGTGGTCGCCAGATTCCGTGGCCGCAGCTGGCGGCGTGATTGGTGCAGGAATTCTTTGGGCGTTCGACGCACATGATTGCCCCATCACTGCAATGGCACGAGTAGCTCGTTGGATGGCTGGCGAAAGCGCAGGTCAATGCGGACCATGTCGATTTGGTTTGCCGTCACTCGCTGATGATTTGGATGTACTTTCCGCGCGCTCTGCATTGTCTGCGGATCTCCAGCGGTTGACTTCACGACTTCCAATGGTGCAACAACGTGGTGGCTGTAAGCACCCTGATGGTGTTGCGCGCTTTATTACGTCGGGCTTGCAGGTATTCCGAGCTGAAGTGGCGCATCACGTCCACGGTCGCTGCAGTGCTGATACCCATCACACGTCAGTGATCACGCCCCTACCAATCATTGATCAGCGCACCACACCCGTTGGCTTTCCCGGAAAGGATTTCAAATGAGCGATATCCATGAGATCCGGCTGGACCCCACCTTGTGTGACGCCCATGGTTTTTGTGTGGAACTCCTTCCAGAACTCTTTACCTTGGATGAGTGGGGCTACCCGCTGTTGAATTCCGGCACCCTGACTACGGCAGTTCCGCACGAAAGCCTGGCCGCAGCTAAGAAAGCTGTTGCTGCGTGCCCCGTGGCCGCCCTGCGTCTTGAAAAACACCAGCGATAGTTCCAGATTTCTTTACCGTTGCTTAACCATTACTGAATCGTTCCTTATAGGGCGATTGCTTACCTTGGAACTACCAACAAGGGAGATCCACATGAGTACCAAGCGCTACACCTCAACCGGGCAAAAGGCATTGGCCTTCGGCCTTGCATCGGCTACCTGCTTGGGCGTCGTCGGATTAATCTCAGTTCGTAATGCGCAGGAGGCGACAGCAGCTGCAGATGAATACACGCTGACGGCCTCAACCACCTCTACAGGTGTAACTCAGGCGCAACTTGATCAATACGCCGCGCAGCTCGCCGCCGAACAACAGCGTCTTGAGGCCTATCGCCTGCAATTGATTGCTACTGCAAATTCACTCAGCGCACAGTCACGCACAGGTGCACGGGTGACACCGCCAACCAAGGTTCCGAAAACTCCGGCAACATCAAACTCAACGTCAGGCAACTCAAACATCACTGCTACACAAGAAGTAGCACCGACTGTGCAGGCACCTCAGGTTCAAGCGCCACCTTCACGAAAGTATGTTCCGGCGCCACAACAACAAAGCGCATCAAGTAACTCTGGCACTGCAAATGCACCAGCAGCACAAAGCACAACGAAAGCAAGTAAGGGCTAACTCATGATTGCGGTGCAGGAGTTTCGCGCAATGGGCGCAGCCTGCATGATTTCGGTCTACGCCGAAGCCAAGGCGCAGGAGCTCGCCAGCCTTGGCGCAATGCGCGTTGAATTACTCGAACAAGCTTGGTCGCGCTTTCGCGAAAGCAGTGAACTCAATCGACTAAATTCACTCGCCGGAACTGGGCCAGTTGAGGTAAGTGCAGATCTCCTCACGTTGGTGTGGCACATGATGCGCGCTTGGAACATGACTGACGGATTATTTGATCCGACCATGCTCTCTGAAATCAAAGCCTCAGGTTACGACGCTGATTACGCGACAGTGATTGCTCGCGGGGCACTTGCTGGAGTTGCGACCTGGAACTCAACAGACCCCGTCGTGCGGGTGAGCCACATGGGTGAAGTACTGATAGACCAAGAGGCGAGCACCGTCACCTTGCCTGCAGGTATTGGACTTGATCCAGGAGCGATCGGTAAAGGGTTAGCAGCTGACGTCATTGCCAATGAACTGATGCACGCTGGTGCAACCGGCGTGCTGGTTGATCTTGGTGGCGACATCGTGGTGGCTGGAACACCTGCTGATGTAGACAATGAATCCAATACGTGGGTCATTGCCATTGAAGACGAAAGAGATCCGGATAATTCAGCGCGTGATCCGCAACTAGTCACGTTTACTTTAGATTCATCTGATTCAGACTTTGAAACCCGCGGCATCGCAACCTCATCAACGCTGTATCGACGCTGGGCAGGCGGCACTCGTCACCATGTGATTGATCCACGCACTGGTCAGATGGCTGATCCAGATCTCATTCAAGCAACCGTGTGGTGCGCAGCAGGTTGGCTCGCTGAAGTGACAGCAACAGCAGCATTGCTCATGAAACCGCAAGAAGCGCAGCGCTGGCTTGAAACTCGGGCAGTGGGGTATACCGTCATGACACCCACAGCAATGTGGACTTCGCAAGAAAAGGTGCAACATGGGTGACACCGCTTTAACGTGGCTAGCTATTCGAGCATCCGGTGTGACCGCTTGGGGCTTGCTCACTGCAGTGGTGGTGTGGGGCATCTTGTTGCGCACGCGAATTCTTGGGCGCGCAGCGTCACCAACACGGTTACTCGACCTACATCGATGGCTTGGCGCGTTAGCGCTGAGCTTCTTAGCCATCCACATGGTGTTGTTGCTGTTTGATTCTTACCTGACGTTTTCTATCCCACAGATTTTGATCCCAGGACTTTCGCCTTGGAACACCTTCGCAGTTGCTTTGGGTGTCATTGCATTTTGGTTCCTCATTCCCGTATCAATTGTTGGTCGCCTGCGACCAAAGTTGAAAAACTCCGGAGCCAAGCTCTTTCAACAAGCGCATTGGTTGGCATATGCCGCTTGGCCAATCGCGACGATGCATTACATCTTGGCCGGTACCGATGCTTTGGCTCAATGGTCGATCGCGTTATTGATTGCGGGCAGCGGATTAATCGTGTTAGGTCTTATGGCCCGCGGATTTATTCCTTCGCCTGGACCAACGCGTGCAGCCGGGTCAGTGGTTATTCGCTCTTAAAGCGTCATAACAGGCACTGAAGCACCAGCACTGATGACATTTGGCGCAATCAACGCGATGCCATCTGCATTCGCCCAACTACTTAACGCCGAAATTGCATCAGGAAGTTTCTTGGCAACGATGTTCGAGCCAGCTTTGGTGAGCGTGACAGGAACTAAACGTGTGTCATCTTGATAATCACCCAGTGGTGGTTCATCAACAAGCACCGCATGTGTAATAACCGGCGTACTTGCACCACGCATTGCGCGAATCAGTGGAGCAACAATTGTGATCAAGCCGGCAAGTGCAGACGCTGGATCACCCGGTAGACCCACGACAAATCGACCATCGGGAAGTTTGGCCAACAACATTTGTGTGCCTGGAGTGGAAGCGACACCATCAATGAGCCAGCGTGCGCCTAGGTCACTCATCACTTGCCGTACATGGTTATCGGGTGTGGGTGCTGTCGATCCGGTGGTGATCAAAATGTCCACGTTGGCATCGTCAATATGTTCAAGTAGGAGTTGAGCGGTATCAGGTGCGCGCATTGGCGGATGAGAGCGAGCACCTTGGGTGCCGGCAAAGTGAGCGACTGCATCACCGAGGGCATCACGAATACGACCGTCGCGTGCAGGGCCCTGACTCAGAAGCGTGCGACCGAGCACGAGAGTTCCCACAACCGGCGGGCGAATGATCTCAAGACCATCATGGCCACTGGCTGCGGCAAGGGCGAGTACCGCTGCCGTCACCTGGCGACCAGCGGGAACTAATTCACTACCCACTGCGGCGTTTGACGCTTGGCGAAGAATTCCGGCACCGAGTTCAGGTCGAGCTGCTTCATCAATGACACCTGTGAGTTCATCAAGAGCAATCACGATGAGCGAACCGTCACTTGCCTTGCGTGCTTCGGCAAGGTTCACAGCAATAACGGCATCGGTGTGAGTTGGAATTGGTTGACCTGCATGCAGCAGTGCGCATTCCCCGGGTTGCAGTCGGTCATCTTCAATAGCAATCCAGGGGCCTTCACCACAGATCGCGTATCCATCGAATTGAGCACTGTCAGCGGCCGGATCATCGTGCAGGCGGATCACCGGTGTAGCCAAGATGCTGCCACCAGCTTCATCAAGCCTGGCGAAGGTTGTAGGTAGGGCTCGACCAGAAGTCGTGGCAACATGAAATGCCTGCTCCCATGCAAGCACGCCTTCAAGCCCGTAATTACTCATCGGTCGAACAATACGACCAGATGAGCAATTACCAGTGTTGCCTAGTGACTAGTCGTCGTCATCGTCATGCGAGGAGCTCGGACGCTTGGCTTCAGAAGACTTATGTTCGTTCTCTTTGTGATCGTCATCATCATCTTTTTTGGAGGTGGTGGCGGGCGCAGCGGGCGCTTTTGCAGCGCTGCCATTGCTGGTGGATTGGGCAGCAGGTGCACCAACGACATCCCAATCGAAGACCACTCCGGTTGCTTTGTGTACGTAACCAGTTGCGGTACCACCGTCGTTCAAGGCGACCTTCACAGCAAAGGCTTCAAATCCGTTGCGGCTGACTTCAGTAACCGACGTAACCGTGCCTTTGACTTCACTCAGCACGGCAGTGCGTGCTTGCAGACTGGTGATTTCAGTTGGCCTTGC